>CAIQJW010000166.1 GCA_903872255.1 uncultured delta proteobacterium
CGCAGAATATCATCCTGGTAGCTCTCAAGAACACGAAAGGACCGGCACTCGAATCTGCCGACAGGGAATTGAACGAATATCTCCGGTCAATATGGAGGGAAGAGATCGTATTGGATATGCCGGTCATAACCGACGACCATGCACCGGTAGAATATTACAAGTTCAGAAGCATGTGAAGCATTTCCGCTTCGCCGCGATGCCATACTATTGATCTGCCGCGATGAATTTTTTTGCTAATTAAAGTTGACATTAAAATATTAATGTGTTATATTCAACATTGAAGGCAAGTCGACAAAGGCAGGCTGGGGATTTCCCGGCCTGCTCTTTCTCTTTTTAAAATCTGAACTTTACCCCGGTTTTAAATCAGGTGAGATTTAATTATTTTGGAGATAACGAATGGCAATAAATAACACGAAAGTAAAGGATCTTTTGGATACCGGAATGGACAAGGACCTCTTCGATGATACCGAAGAAAGCCTTCCCCGGCAGGGATATTTTCCCAGTGATGATGAAGTGGATTTTGATTTTGCTTCAGAATCGGAGATCGACCTGGTCGAGACGATTCAAAGAAAGGCCGGTCCGCAAAAGGCAAACAGGACCGAGACGGAAGATACAGAAAGAGCATCTTCTTCTTCGGAAACATCGGACAACATCGTATGGGCCTATTTGAAAGATATGGGACAGGTATCACTGCTGACGCCCGATGAAGAACTGCACATATCACAGAGAATTGAAGAGGCCGAAAAAAAGGCGATGAAGATCGTATTTGACATGCCGGAGGCTATCGGCGAGCTTTTTGAGATAGGCCGCCAGTTGAAGGCTCAGGCCATAGCTATTGCGGACATCATCAATATCGACGAGATGGACCTGACACAGAAGGATGAGGAAAAATACAGAAAAGCCATTGTTTCCTCCATCAGTTCGATAAGGAACCAATACGCGAAGAGAGAAGAAGCGAAGGCAATAATGGCCAGATCCGCCAAGAAAGACAGAAAGAAATTAACCGGCGATCTTCAAAAAATGAACGAGAAGATCGAAAAGACATTGCTTGATCTTAAATTAAACAAGAAGACCATTGTAGAGATCATCAGGAAGATCACGCAGCAGATGAAACTGATGGGTGATGACGAGGCAGCTGCCATCCAGCGGAGACTGACGGAGCTCGGCGAGATCGAGAACGGCTTGAAGTCCGTGAGGAACAGGCTCGTCCAGGCAAACTTAAGGCTTGTCATAAATATTGCCAGGAGATACCAGAACCGCGGGCTTTCTTTCCTTGATCTTATCCAGGAAGGAAACATGGGGCTCATGAAGGCTGCCGAAAAATATGATTATCAGAAGGGCTACAAATTCTCGACATACTCGACATGGTGGATACGGCAGGCCATAACGAGGGCAATTGCAGATTGCGGACGGACCATCAGGGTACCGGTTCATGTACTGGAAACCAAGAATAAGATAAATAAGGCCACGTCGGCCCTTTTTCAGGAATCGGGAGAAAACCCGGATATTGAGGATATTTCAGTGAAAGCCGGTCTCCCGGTAGAAAAGGTCAGGAAGATCATGAAAGTTTCCGGTGGAACTGTATCGATCGAAACGCCGATCGGAGACGATGATTCAAGGCTCGGTGATCTCATCGCAGACCCGAAAGCCTCTTCGCCTCTTGCGGAATTCGTAGGAAATTCGCTTAAAGAGGAGATAAACCAGATCCTGGCGACCTTAACTCCGAGGGAGGAAAAGGTTATCAGAATGAGGCTGGGCATCGGAGAGACAACGGAATATACCCTGGAAGAAGTTGGTGATGCTTTCGGATTAACCCGCGAACGCATCCGCCAGATCGAAGCCAAGGCGCTCAAAAAACTCCGGCACCCGTTAAGAAGGCAGCGGCTCGAGGCCTTTCAAGAATAGAGGTAATAGGTACTAGGTAATGGGTAATAGGGTTAATTTCCCATAACCTAGTACCTATTACCCAGTACCTTTCTTTTTATGGAAATAAAGGTCAAAAGAGTCAGTTCGACCCCGCTCACGGGGAATCTTTCCGGGACTGTGAATACATACAGGGTAGTGGAAGATGGCAGGGAGTTCCTGCTTACCCGTACCTGTCATACGCTGGGCAGCAGCATCGGCATCGCCGGCAGGAAGGGGATCCTGTACGTGGACGCCGAGGACAACAAGATCCACCATCAGGTGACAGCACCGGCCGGAGCCTGCGGCCTGAACACGGATGATGAAATACTGGAAGGACTTTCCCCGCTCGCCCACCGCTCTGTTCTTATGGCAGATCAGCTTAATGAAACGGCCGAGATCACAATAATAACCAAAAAAGAATAAGGAAAGCCCGCGCATCGCACATAAAAACACCGGGCATTTCGTTCAGGATGCCTGAATTATCATGAAATTCAGAAAAATTGGCAAGAGAATTTACGAAGAACTTTGATTTTTTTGATATTTGTGATAAGTATTTCTTAACAAGCCTTTAATTCATAGGGTTCTTGCGCAACAGGCGCTTCGCGATGCCTGATAAGTATAGATATATCTCTATATAAGGAAGGGGTAGAAATGAACAAGGCAGACATCATTGAAAAAGTAACCGAAGAAGCAAAGATATCAAAAGCAGCGGCAGTAAAGGCATTTGAAGCTATCATCGGCAGCATAATGCAGGCGGTCAGGAAAGGCGACAAGGTTACCATCGTTGGTTTCGGAACATTCTCCGTCAGTCCACGGAAGGCGAGAAAAGGAAGAAACCCCCGGACCGGGCAGGAGATCAAGATAGCTGCCAAAAAAGTTCCGAGGTTTACCGCCGGCGCAGCGTTAAAGGCTGCCGTCAATGGAAAAGCGGTACCGAAACCTGCTAAAAAGGCTGAGCCGGCCAAGAAGGCCGCGTCGAAAGCGAAACCGGTAAAAGCAGCCAAGCCTGCCGCGAAAGCCAAAAAGAAATAATTCATAATTAAGAGGGCCCTTCGGGGCCCGCTTTTTCTATCCACAGAAATTACTCGTATATTTCCTATTATTTTTTGTTTATCCCGGTCCGGTTATTGTCCTCAGAACATAAAGTTTTTGCAATAAAAGCTTACAACTATTAATATATGTTTCTTGAGTCGGTTAAAGATTGTCAGGCAGAACGTGATATAGGGGGGACCAAATGGATGAGCTCACCCGGAAGATGTATAAGGTTCTGGCAGTTCCTGAATCCGCGTCAATAAGCGAGATAGAATCGAAGTATCGCGAAATGGTAAGTATATATCAAGCCGGGCAGTCATCCGCAGACCCTCATTCCCGGCAGGAGGCCTGGGCCGGACTGAAAGAGGTGAGTTCGGCGTATGAAATAGTGAAAAAATACTGGTACGAAACAAATATGCCCCCGGAGAGTCGTGACGGCCATCTCCGGCCTTCCGGCGGCGTTCCCGGCACACCGGTAAAAAAGAAAAGATCTGCAGCCTCGGCCGGAATTGTCGCTGGACTCGTGTGTATAGCTATTATTTATTACGGGTACGGATTCATGAAAAGACCGAGTCCGCACGCAAATGCGGCGCCCGGGGAATTGCGGCTATTTACAACATCGCGGTGACCTTACGCGAGTCAGGCGAAAGAGTTTCTTTCGCAGCATGGGATTCAATATACCGAGATCGATATAGGCAGCGATACGGAAGGGGCTGCCGAGTTAAAAAGACTGACCGGCCGCATGAGTGTTCCCACGATCTATCTCAATGGGGATGTCATTATAGGATGGGGCCCTCAAACGGGTCGGGAGATCCTGGAAAAACTTTCAAAGGCCAGGAAACAGGGGGGTGAAACATGAAGTACCTGGGGCATCAGGGTCGATCGTAGTCTACGTGCAGGGCTCCAAAAATATCTGGACTTTGGTATCATTAGGGTGTGAAGGAGGGAAGCAGCATGCCTGAAACAAATATGCCCAGTAACAACAGGATCGCTTTATTGAGAAATACGGATATCTTTCGGGACCTTCCTGATGAAGAATTACTGCGATTATCAGCGAGAATGATCGAGAGGTCATATCCGCCAAATCATGCGATCGTCCGTGAAGGCGCAGCCGGAGATGCGATGTTTATCATCGTAGACGGCAAGGTCGAGATACGCAAAAGGGACCCGGAGAATAACGATCTTGATGTCACCATCACGTCCTTAGGTGATGGTGCGGTCTTCGGGGAAATAGCGCTGTTGACAGGAAATCCACGCACGGCCACGGTAATGGCGATCGGCAATACGAAGGTGCTGGTCCTCAGCAAAGACGATTTTGACATACTGCTTCATGAGCATCAATCATTATCGATCGCGTTAAGCAGGATCGTTGCCGAGCGTATCGAGGAAATGAAGAACAGGGAGTCTCCCGGCACGGTATCCCTCAACACGCTCAAACACGATGAAGCTATTATGGCATGCGTCCCCGAGCAGCTGGTGCGCAAGAATAAGATATTGCCCACGTCCTATGCTAACGGAAAGATCACGCTGGCCGTTGTCGACACGCGCAACGTTACAGCAATTGACGAGATAAAGCGGATGGTTCAGCAGAAGTATCCCAAGGTATTTTTTGACCTGGTCGTGGTCAATGAGGACGATTTCCTTAAATTCATGGATGCGGAATACAAAGGCCTGGTGCATCCGCAGGGAGATGAAGCTCTCGATATCGAGAGCTTCATCGATTCCATGGACCATATTCAATCGGATATCCTGAAAGAATTTGCATTTGAGGAGGGCAGCGATGACGACCTCGGCATTCCCGATATTGAAAAGGAGGCCGAAGGAGCGCCGATAATCAAGTTGACGAACAGCATTATCGCCATGGCCCTGAAGAAGGGCGCCAGCGATATTCATATCGAGCCTATGGAAAAAGAGGTAAGGGTCAGGTATCGCATAGACGGGGACCTTCACGAGGAGATGGTGCTCCCTAAGAAGATACAGCTCCCCCTCATAAGCAGGGTGAAGATCATCTCGAAGCTTGATATTACGGAGCGAAGGATGCCCCAGGACGGCAGGATAACGATCAGGATGGGAAACAAATCGGTCGATTTTCGTGTATCGACGGTACCTGCCAAATTCGGCGAAAAGATATGTACAAGGATCCTGGACAAGACAAATACGACGCTGGGCCTTGATAAGCTTATTTCTCACCCGCCGGTCCTCGGTATTGTCCGGGAAATGATCAAGAAACCCTATGGGATAATATACGTGACGGGCCCGACAGGCTCAGGTAAGAGTACCACACTCTATAGTGCTCTCGCTGAGATCAACGACGTAAAAAGAAATATTTCAACCGTTGAGGACCCGATCGAGTACGACTTGAGGGGAGTGAACCAGATCCAGGTCAACCACGATATCGGCCTCGATTTTGCCCGGGTGCTCAGGGCGTTCCTGCGCCAGGACCCGGATGTCATTCTCGTGGGTGAAACAAGGGATATGGAAACTGCAAAAATTGCCGTTGAAGCCGCATTGACCGGCCATCTCGTCTTTACGACCCTCCATGCCAACGATGCCCCCGGCACGTTCATGCGGTTGACGGAAATGGGTATTGAGCCTTTCCTTGTTTCCGCGTCTATCATCGGCGTTGTCGCCCAGAGGCTTATCAGGAAGATATGCCAGAATTGCAAGCAGCCTTATGAAGATCCGGCAGCCCTGCAATTTCTCGGTCTCCCTCCCGGTACGACGCTTTACAAGGGAAAAGGCTGTGATGTCTGCGGGAAATCCGGGGTCAAGGGCAGGATTGGCGTATATGAGGTGCTCAATGTCGATGAACAGATCCGGCATCTCATCGCCGAAGGGGCCGACACGCTTGCCATCCGGGATGCTGCTCTCGCCGGCGGCATGGTATCTCTCAAGGAGTACTGTCTTATCCTCCTCAAAGAAGGTGCGATCAGCGTCGAAGAGCTCCTGAGGACGGTTGTCGTACAGAGCTAAAGAAGGCTAACCGTATTTATCTATGATGCCGGGCACCGTGACCGGGTCCATCCCCTCCCCGGTATCCATAATGTCGATACCCGGGATCACAACGCGGCGCGCAGCAGTTCATAATTTATGTGACACCGTGGACAGTATAAAAGTTCCCGCGACAGCAGGAATGACGTGTTTTCCAATTTCCTGTTGCATAAGGACGGGGGTTTGGATAAGAATAATGATCTGAAAAATGCAAAAGCATAGCGCTGACCGTATCGGAATAGTAGAAACACAGTATTTCACGTTTGCCCATCCGCCCGACAAATTCGTGCTCGAGGATATGAACGGTATCGGGCCGGTCACTCTTGCGTATGAAACATACGGTGAATTGAACGAGGAGCGGACCAACGCGGTCCTCGTTCTCCATGCGCTTACGGGGGATGCACATGCGGCCGGTTTTCATAAAGGGCAGAAGGCTCCGGGCTGGTGGCACGATATGATCGGCCCCGGACTGGCATTCGATACCGGGCGGTACTTTGTCATTTGCAGCAACGTTCTTGGAGGGTGCGCAGGGTCGACGGGCCCTTCTTCGCTCAACCCTGAGACGCAAAAGCCGTGGGGCCTGGATTTTCCCCTTGTCACGATACGGGATATGGTAAACGCCCAGAGGCACCTCATAAAGCATCTTGGCATCGAGAAACTTCTGGCGGTTGTCGGCGGTTCGATGGGCGGGATGCAGGCGCTTCAATGGGCCGTCTCATATCCGCACAGGGTAGCCTCAGCGATCCTTATCGCCACGACATGGGAGCACACCCCCCAGCAAATAGCCTTTAACGAGGCCGGACGCCAGGCGCTCATGGCGGACCCCAACTGGAACGGCGGGGACTATTATGGAAAGCGCATGCCGGAAAAGGGGCTCAGTGTAGCCAGGATGATCGGCCATATCACGTACATGAGCGACACGTCGATGAACGAAAAGTTCGGCAGGCGCACCAAGGACGGTGCAAAGCCGTTTAAATTCGGCCCGAAATTCGAGGTCGAGAATTATCTCCATTATCGGGGATACGATTTTGTGAATCGTTTCGATCCCAATTCATACCTGTATATAACCAAAGCAGCCGATTATTTCAGCATGGCCAACTATACGCCGGCCGTTAAATTCCTTCAGGGCATCAGGACGAAACTCCTGGTGATCGCATTCTCGGGAGATTGGCTATATCCCCCGTACCAATCACAGCAGATCGTAAAAATGTGCCGGAGTGCCGGCGTCGATGCAAAGTGCCGCATATTGAGATCGGATTACGGTCACGACGCATTCCTAGTTGAGTTTGAGGAACAAACCCGGCTGTACAGGCGTTTCCTCAAGAAGGTCCACGATTCGACCTTCGGCCCGAAAGAACCGCCCGCCCTAATAAAATCTTTCTACGGATAATAAGGGATTCAGGATCATTCCCGGTAACCCTCTCACCGTCATCCCGAACCCGGAGACTGTGTCGCAATCCCTCACCCGTCACCCCGGGACACCATCCGGAAGCCGGCATTCACCCACCCGCCATTATCCCGGCGAAAGGGTTATGTCGCCAATTCCCCCACCGCCGTCATCCCGGTTTACCGGGATCCAGTGTCTTTTCTTTTTCTTATTAGCCAGTTACAATTCACGAAAGCCGTAACATGAACAAGCAACCCTGCGTATATATCCTTGCCGGTAAGGGAAATAAAACCTTATATACGGTGTGACATCCGGCTTGAAAAGACGTATACGGAAACCCGAAGTTAAACTCATTGTAAAAGAAGAAACAGAGACAAAGACGCTGGATCCCGGTAAACCGGGATGACGGCGGGGTTGGGGGATGACCGGGTTGGGGTATAACGGCGAGGAGGGGATGACGGGTGAGGGATTGCGACACAGCCTCTTGATTCGGGATGCATAATTGAAGACCAACGACCATTTGCGACAGGTGTATTCTCCGGGCTTTCAGATCAGATGAGCTTCTTAAGTTCTTCCATACATCGAAGGTTTTCCTCGGGCTTGCCGAAGGAGATACGGATACAGTCGGGAAAGCCGTAGGACCCCATAAAGCGTACAAGCACTTTCTTCTCAAAAAGCTTCCGGGTGATCTCTTCCGCTTTGTCTCCAATACGGACGAGAACGAAATTTGCTTCGGAAGGTGTGTACTCGAGGCCCGCGGCTTTAAGGGCGTCATAGTAGAAGCTCCTTGCCAATCGGCTGTTATCAAGGACTTTTTTGAGCCGGGCATGGTCCTTGAGAGCGGCCTCGGCAGCAAGAATGGCGATGAGATTAATACTGAACGGCTGTTTCGTCCTTTCAAGGAATGAGACGAGTTCCGCATCTCCGATGCAATAGCCTACCCGCAAGCCGGCGAGGCCGTAAGCCTTCGAAAATGTCCTGAAGATAAGGACCGGGTAATCCCTAATATATGACAGAGTGGCGGGGAAATGTTCGCTTTGCGCGAATTCCGCGTACGCTTCATCGACGACGACAAGAACATCCGGCGGAACGGCCTTGATGAATTTTTCAAAATCCGTGTCTTCGTATATGGTCCCTGTCGGGTTCAAAGGATTATTCAGAAAGATGATCCGCGTTGTGTCATCTATCTCGCCGGCAACTTTGACGAGGTCCGTAGCGAGATTGGTAAGGGGAACCTTCTTGATGTCATAACCGTAGATGCGCGCAGCGATCTCGTAAAAAGCAAACGAGGATTCGGTAACGATGACCCCGTTTCGGCTATCGTGCTTCATGGCGCGGAACGACATCTCGATAAGTTCGTTCGAGCCGTTGCCGATGACAAAATTCTCACCCGCCAACCCATAATGTGCCGCGAGGTCCTCCTTCAACTCCTTTTCGCCCCCGGGATAGCGGTTTACCGAGAAAAGCGCATCGAGGATGGTCTCGAAGACCTTCTCCGACGGCGGGTAGGGGTTTTCATTGGAGGAAAGACGGACCCATCCATCCTCATGGCCGTACATAAGGGCCTTGGGATAATAAGGGATGTTTCGTATGCTGTCACTGATCGTGAACTTCATGGGGTCAGCCTGTTATCTTCCGCGCAAGCGCCCGTGCATTTTTCTGCATATCGCCGAAATCATCGACGCCAAGGCCCGCTCCCCGTGCTATGCTGAGGCCCTGTTCGTCGGTTATCAGGTCCGAGGGGCTATGCGAATCCGTGTTGAGGATCAATTTTGCGCCGATCGATCTGGCCAGGCGCGCCACATGCCCGTTCGTGAGTGAATGGCCTTTCCGTGCGCTGATTTCGAGGAGAACCCCGCGGTTCCTGGCGCCTTCAACCTCTTTTTCCGTTATGAGGCCCGGGTGCGCCAGGATATCGACGCCGGCTTCTATTGCCGCCGCATTGGTCCCTTCTTCAACAGGCTCGGCTATGGTCTCTCCGTGGACGACCACGTAGGAAAATCCGAGCTTGCGGGCAAGCACGGTAAGCTCACCTAACTGCCTGGCGGGACAGTGGGTAAGCTCACACCCCGGTATGATCGTCAGGCCTTCATGCAGTTCGGTATATTTCTTGATCTTGAGTATCGATGCCGCGACATTTTCGATCGTCGTTATATCGACATGGTCCGAAATGCCGAGTATTGAATAGCCTTTTACCTTTGCCCGGCGGGCAAGTTCAAGGGGCAGAAGTTCACCGTCGCTTAACAGGGTGTGCGTATGCAGGTCGATCATATTTACATTTTGTACTTGCCGAAGTCATCCTGGGAGAGATTTTCCAGAATATCCTCCCAATCAGAGCTCTCGGAAACTATCTTGTCCTCTTTCTGGGTCGTAAGGTCAACCTTTGCCGAACGCTGAATGACGCTTTCTTCAACAAAGATGGGCGCACTGGTACGGAGGGCAACGGCGATGGCATCGCTCGGGCGCGCATCGATGACCATGCGCTTCTCGTTAACATCGATATGTATCAGCGCGTAATACGTATTGTCCTTGAGGTCGTTGACCTCGATCTTCAGGACCTTTACGCCCAGGTTGTCCAGGATATTTTTTATCAGGTCATGGGTCATGGGCCTCGGCGTCTCGATGTTCTCAAGGGCCGTAGCGATGCTTGACGCTTCGAGAAGTCCGATCCATATCGGCAGGACATCCTTTTCCTCTGAATCCTTCAAAAGGACGATCGGTGTATTCGTGAACGGGTCAACGGTAATACCCGCAACTTTCATCTCTTTGAGCATCGCCTACCTCCTCGGAGCACTTTGGATCTGACCCCGCAATGAATTAGCATACCCTTTTATTATATCCACTTCCACTAATTTGTAAACCATGCCCGCGTCCCCGGAAAAGTTGACTATTTTGCCAGTCCGCGTCCTGCCTGAGAGCTCATCGGGTGAGTTCTTGCTTCGGCCCTCGACGAGCACCTCCACTTTTTGTCCTTCCATATTTTTATTGGCGCCAAGGGTTATTTCTTTCTGACGTTTTTGAAAACGCATGAGCCGCTCGTGTGCCACACCCGGCGGAACGGATCCGGGCAACTTTGCCGCAGCGGTAAATTTTCGGGCGGAATAAGTAAAGGAAAATGTGCCGTCAAACTTCACCCTTTCCATGAGGCACATCGTTTGCTCAAAGTCTTCATCGGTCTCGCCCGGAAAA
>CAIQJW010000167.1 GCA_903872255.1 uncultured delta proteobacterium
ACCCATTACCCATTACCCATTACCTGTATTTATATGAAAGCTATAGTGTTTGACGGAAAATTAAGGGTTATTGATATGCCGAAGCCGGTACCGGCTCCCGGAGAGGCCCTTATCCGGGTTTCGATGGCCGGGATATGCAACACGGATATGGAGATAATGAAGGGTTACCTCGGGTTTCAGGGTATCATCGGCCATGAATTCACGGGGACCGTAGAGAAAGCAGCCGGGGATGCCCCTGCAATGGCCGGGAAACGGGTCGTCGGCGAGATCAACTGCGGCTGCGGTGAATGCGGCATGTGCAGGAGGGGGCTTGAGAAGCATTGCCCCGGGAGGACCACGCTCGGCATTCTGGGACGACAGGGAGCATTTGCCGAATATACAACCCTGCCAGCAGGAAACCTGCACGAGATACCAGGTGGTCTCGGCGACGAACAGGCAGTCTTTGCCGAACCGCTGGCCGCGGCATTTGAGATGCTTGAACAGGTCATAATAGACCGGGGTGAACGGGTGCTTGTGCTCGGTGACGGAAAACTGGGTATCCTGTGCGCACTGACGCTGAAACTGACCGGCGCACATGTCTCGCTTGCCGGCAAGCATCCCGACAAACTGGCCATTGCCGCCCGCCAGGGCATATCTACGCTCCTCGTGGACGATATGCCGGAAGAAAGCACCTTCGATATAGTGGTTGAGGCAACAGGCAGCACACAGGGCCTTGACACTGCAATGCGCTATACGCGGCCGCGCGGGACGATCATCCTCAAGAGCACTGCGGCTGACAATATCCCGGTCAACCTGGCCCCGATCGTGATCAACGAGATCACCCTTGTCGGCTCCCGGTGCGGCCCGTTCGAACCTGCCATCCGGGCACTGGCTGATGGATCGATCGATGTGAAACCCCTCATTACAGCAGTATTTCCTTTAAACGGCGCAGAGGAAGCCTTTCGCGCCGCCAGAAAAAAGGGGAGCCTCAAGGTCCTTATCGATTTCAGATAACCGCGACTTCATATCTTCCATTCCCGTCCTTAAAACGGTATATTTTCATGTACGAAAAAACCCGCCATTATGGGAGCAACCGTGACATCTTCGATACGCACGTACGATCTATGGAAAGAATACGAGACCGGGGGGCATGACGGTACGGCACTGCGTGGAATTGAGCTCGAGATCGCTAAAGGCCAGATCATAGCGCTCCTCGGGAAGAGCGGCTCGGGGAAAACAACGCTCCTTAACCTCCTGGCCGGGCTTGATGAACCGACGCGAGGCCGTGTCGAGATAGACGGAATGGACCTGAAAGGGCTTGGTGAGAAAGGCCGGACAGAGCTTCGACGCCACAAGCTCGGTTTTGTGTTTCAATTTTTCAATCTGCTCCCTACCCTTACATCGCTCGAGAATGTGGCCCTCGCGCTCGAACTCGCGGGCAGGCCAGATGAGAAGCTCGCCGGGGAATCGATCGCACTCGTCGGCCTTGCCGGCAAGGAGGACCGGTACCCCCATGAGCTTTCCGGCGGCGAGCAGCAGCGCATAGCCATAGCCCGCGCGCTCGTAAAGAACCCCCCGATCATCCTTGCCGACGAACCGACGGGGAACCTCGATTCACACACGGGAACGCAGATCCTCGAGCTTCTGACGGGACGGTGCCGCGAATTGGGAACAACGCTCGTCATGGTAAGCCATTCGCTGAAAACATGTGAATATGCCGACAGGGTCCTACGCATGTCTGACGGCAGGATCTTTGAAGAGGAATCCTGCGAGGGGCTCGCTCCTTGAAAAGGGTTATCCGGTCCTTTCTTCGTTATCTGGCGCGGCGCAAAAGCCTCGCCATTCTTCAGCTCCTCGGCATTGCCTTCGGGGTGGCCGCGGCTGTAGGAATGACTCTCGCTTCGCGGTCAGCCCTTGATAGCATGGAAAACGCCGTGGATTTTCTTAGAGGCGGGTCGACCCATACCATTAAGCGCCCGGCAGGGCCGATGGAGGAAGGGTTGCTTCAGAAGATCGTGGATGATCCGTCAATCAAGTTCTTTGCACCTGTTATTGACAGAAAGGTGAGACTGGCATCGGGCGGTGAGGTCAGGCTCCTCGGCCTCGACCCTTTCCTTGACAAGAACGTCCGTTCCATTACAACGCAGATCGCTTCTGCAGCAAATTCAGCCGGCCGCGAGAAAATACTCCAGTCGTTTCTTCTAGATCCGCGGACGGTGATCATTGACGAAAATGTTGCAAGGGCCGGGAATATCGCGGCGGGACAGGACCTTATGACCATGCAGGGCCCTCTCAAGGTGGTCCAGGTCTTTTCCAATCCGTCCGGAGAACCGCTCGTGATCATGGATATAGGGAACGCCCAGGAATTTTTCCGGATGGCGGGGCACATCGACAGAGCGGATCTTGTTGTGAATGATGAAGAGGGATTACGGCAGCGCTGGTCACGCGGTTTTATCATCGAATCCAACCAGCAAAAGGCACAGACATTATCGGCCCTTCTCGGCGCATTCAAGCTCAACCTTCAGGCCTTGTCCCTCCTTGCCCTTTTTGTCGGCATCTTTCTCATATACAATACGGCCATGTTTACAGTTGTCTCGAGACGCAGGGACGCCGGGATACTCCTTAGCATCGGGGCCTCGCGGGGCCAGGTGACCCTGGCTTTTCTCGTTGAGGTCCTCCTTTTCGGCATCACAGGGGGGGCGCTTGGCGGGATAATGGGATATTTCTTAAGCAAATTCCTTGTCCAGATAGTCGGGGGCACCATAAGCACCCTTTATTTTTTCCTGCGTCCTTCCGCACTGCCATGGACCTTCTGGAATATTGCGGGCGGCATATTGCTCGGCTCAGCCGCGAGCATCGTGGGATCGCTGCCGCCGCTCCTTGAGCTTCGGCGCATCCAGCCCGTGCAGGTCTTGAGGGGAAGGACGGCGTCGCGTAGAGCTGGCAGGAGGACGAAGATCGTCGGGCTCGCCGGGCTTTTCTGTCTCGCGCTTGCCTTAGTCCTTTTCCTTTTGTCGTTTCTCAATGTATATATAGGCTTTGCCGGTGCATTCGCGTTCCTTCTCGGCGCAAGCCTCTTCTCCGGTTTTGTCATTATCATCGCCGTGCCTTTTTTGAAGCGCCTCTTTTCTTCAGTCATCGGCCTTACGGGAAAGATAGCCATCGGGAATATCCGGGAAAACTTAGGGCGCACATCCGTTGCCGTTGCCGCGTTCATGATAGCGCTGTCCATGTCGATCGGCCTCGCATCCATGATCGACAGCTTCCGCCACTCGCTCATATGGTGGATGAACGGCCAGTTAAGGGGCGAGGCGTACATATCGACAAAAGCCGATGTGACCGTGCCGGAGGAAGTATATGATGAATTGAAGAAGATCCCCGGTATTGGCGGCATAGACGTGTTTCGCAATGTTCAGATCACATTCAGGGACAGGCCGGCCGGCATAACATCCATCGATTCCGCCGTGCTTCAAAAATATGCGCGGTTCGGCTGGCTCTCAGGCAGCGACAGGGCCTGGGAGGATGTTAAGCGTGGTGATGTCATCATATCGGAAAGTTTTTCGCTCAGGTTCAAGGTAAAGGCGGGCGACCGGATCACGATAGATACCGCCCAAGGCCCGTCGACGCTTCGCATAGCCGGCGTCTATTACGACTACGCCTCGGAGCACGGCGTCATTATGATGGACCGGTCTTTATACTTAAAGCTTTTTAACGACAGGACCATAAACAGCCTTGGCATCTTTATCGACGGGCCTGAACTCGAAAAGGGCCGAATCCTCGATAAGGCAAGGCAGCTGTCCCTGAAATACGGCCTGCCCTTTGCCACGCGTGAACAATTCCACAGACGCATACTCGGTATCTTCGACAGTACATTCGCCGTAACGCAGTCCATGCGCATAATCGCGGTCATCGTGGCATTTTTTGGGATCGCAGGCGCATTAATGACCCTTTTTGTCGAACGCCAGAAGGAGTTCGGCATATATCGCGCCCTCGGATTTACGACAGGGGACGTCGCAAAGATAACGATCGCCGAAAGCATCGGACTAGGGCTTATAAGCTTTTTCATGAGCACCGTTGTGGGGACCATTTTCGCTTTCATTCTCATCCGTGTCATAAACCGCCAGAGCTTCAACTGGACCATCTTTTATCATCTGACTCCGCAGCCGTATCTGGTAACGTTCCTGACCGCCATCGCGGCCAGCATTGCCGCGTGCGCCTATCCCGTATGGTCCGTTATCCGGAAATATCCGATAATGCAGATACGGGAGGAGTGATGGGAGGCTGGTTCTACGTTAAGATATGTTGTTTTATTGTTTTCCTTGTGATTGTCCCCGGATTGTGTGCGGGTGAATGGAAGCAGGCGGATGGTGAGAGGCGCTGGTCTTTTCCTGCAGACCATGGCAGCCACGGCGAGTACAGGACGGAATGGTGGTATTTTACGGGTAATCTTGGCGACGCTTCGGGGAAAAAATACGGATACCAGTTGACGTTCTTCCGGCACAGCCTCCGGGAGCGGCCCCGTGATCCCAATAACCCGTGGTCTGTCCGGGATGTCTATCTTGCTCACTACGCTATCACGGACGCGTCGAACAACACGTTCCATTATACGGACCGGGCTTCGCGCAAAGGCCCGGGGCTTGCCGGCGCTGACGCACACAAAATGAATGTCAACGTCCTCGGGTGGTCTGCGGCAATGGACAAGAACACGATACGGCTCAAGGCTTATTTTGAGGGCATGGAGCTTAAACTTGACCTTACCCCTCAGAAACCGCCCGTCCTTCACGGCCGGCATGGCTTAAGCAAGAAGGGGCCCCTGCCCGGCCAGGCATCGTACTACTATTCTTTTACCGACCTCAAGACCACGGGATATTTGAAGCGTCCCGGGATGAAAAACCAGGTTGCCGTGACCGGGACCAGTTGGTTCGATCAGGAATTCGGCTCCAATCAGCTCTCTGGCGATCAGGCAGGCTGGGACTGGTTCGCCCTGCACTTGAGCGACGGCCGCGATCTCATGATCTACAAGCTCCGGAAAAAGGACGGCTCCATTGAGAAAGAATCAGCAGGGACTCTCGTGGAGCCCGACGGCACATCGCGTCAGATAAACCTTTCCGGCATCGAAATGACAGTCCTTGCCTATTGGAAAAGCCAGAAGACCGGCGGCAGATATCCGGCCGGCTGGCGTATCCGCATTCCATCCGCCGGGGTCGATGTCACGGTCAAGCCTCTTGTAGCAAACCAGGAACTGGCAAATACCGTATCGGCAGGGATCACCTACTGGGAAGGCGCTGTCGATGGAGCGGGGACATCGAATGGCAAGAGCATCAAGGCCCAAGGATACGTAGAACTCACCGGCTACGCCGGAACTATCGGCGGCACATTTTAGGGCCGTAAAGCGTAAGGCGTAAAGCGTGATAAAAGCGTTTTTACGCTTTACGCCTTACGGTCTTTCAGTTGAATGTTTCGCCGCTAAGGGCTAAGATGCATTTATGACGGAAACAGTCAAGGTCGTTGTCGGGGTCAGCGCGTGTCTCCTGGGAGAGAAGGTGCGGTACGATGGCGGACATAGGCATGACCTGCTTATTACAGATACTCTGGGCAAGTTCTTTACGTATATCCCGGTATGCCCTGAGGTCGAGTGCGGGCTTCCCGTCCCGAGAGAGCCGATGCACCTTGCGGGGGATATCGACAACCCGCGGCTTGTAACGATCCACACAGGGATAGATCATACCGGAAGAATGAAAAAATGGTCACGGGATAAGCTTGATGAAATGGAAGGTGCCGGCCTTTCCGGTTTTATATTCAAGGGCAAATCTCCAAGCTCCGGTATGCGCGGGATCAAGATATACAGGGATTCGGCCCGGCCGGTCTTAAGTGGAACGGGTCTTTTCGCTGCCGCTTTTATGAAGAGATTCCCACTCATGCCCGTTGAGGATGAAGGTGGGCTGCATGATCCCGGGCTTCGGGAAAATTTCATCGAACGCGTTTTCGTATACAACAGGTGGCAGGAGCTTGCCGGGAACGGGTGTCCGGCAGCCGATCTTATTGAATTTCACACGCGGCATAAATACCTCATCATGGCTCACAGCCCGAAACACCTGGCATTGCTCGGCAAAATGGCAGGAAAGGCCAGCGATGCAAGCCCCGATGCCATTGAGAGCTATCACAGGAACCTGATGGATGCCCTTCGCCTTATCGCTACACCGGCCAAGAACACCAACGTCCTCCAACATATCATGGGATATTTTAAGAAAACTCTCGATCACACTGAAAAGGAGGAACTGCTCGAGATAATTGACCGGTATCGCCGCGGTTTGATACCGCGCATAGTTCCCGTGACACTGCTCAACCGCTATGCCCTCAAGTATGACCAGTCGTATCTTAAAAAACAGTATTACCTTAACCCGCATCCAGTCGAGCTTATGCTGAGAAACCACGTCTAACAAACAGTTCCACGCTTCACGTTCCACGCTCCAGACCAAGGATCTCATCATTCCTTTCGGCCTTAAGTTCAGTTGACAGGTCTTTTTTGTACCTGATTGTTTACTGTTTACTTTTTCCTGACTGTGCTATGATTCTCCTTATCTTCGTCCAGAGGAGGTAAATATGAAAAAGATAATTATTTCGATAAGTATCGTTTTATTTCTCTTCATTGCAGTTTCACCGGGGTTTTCTCTTACTCCGCAGCCCCCGAAAAGCCAGAAGATCGAAAGGTTCACAGGGAGGATCGCATCGGTTAATTTGGAGGATTCTGCGATAGTCGTTCAATCGACAAAGGCAGGCATGACATTCGATATGAAAGGTGTGAAACTAAAGGGGTACAAGACCATTGCCAATATAAAAGGGGGCGACCGCGTAACAGTTCAATACGTCATGCATGAAGGAAAGGCGACCGCACGCACTCTGACCAAAAATAAGTCATACAATTACTAATGGAGAATGCAATAAAAAAAGCCGCATTCACGCGGCTTTTTTTATTAACAATCAGATTTCTTAGCTGCTGCAACCGGAGCCGCAACCGCCGGCGCTTGAGGAGCAGCAATCGTCGCCTTCGGCGGCCTTCAATCCCGACTTCAGCAGAAAACCGGATCCCATCGCCGATTCGACAAAATCGATACTTATCGGTTTGGCATCTTCAAAGAGTTTTTTGTCAACGACAAAACTGACTCCCTGTTCGGTGAATGTTTCATCGCTCGCTAACGGCCCATCCAGGGCCATGCCCAATGAGGGCCCCGATCAGCCACCCTCGGTCATCATGATCCTGACCGACTGTGGATCCTTGCCTTCGAGAAGTTTTCTAATAACTTCCCCAGCCTTTTCTGTAACTTCAAACATATAAATCTCCTTTTTCCCGGGTCTTGGCAGCGGCATTCTCTCAATGCCGTGTCACATTAAGATATACACAATAAATATTTTGTCAAGCCCCAATCTATAAGTATACGATTACATTAGATTTTGATTACAGTCCGAGGTATCTCAGTCATCGTGATAATGCGAGATGTCCTCGTCGGTCAATTCAGGCAGATCGCGAATTATGTCGCAGATGCATAATTTTATGAACGGAGGATTCTCTGGATCATATATCTGGAACATATTCTCCGTATTTTCAGGGTCATCGTTCCTTTTAATATCTGTCATGAGAGTATTGTAAGGCATTCCGCTAAAGGCGCGGGATCAGCGAAAAAATAACTATAAGCAGGGCAAGCCCGATCCGGTAATAGGCAAAGAGATCCATGGTATGGTTTTTCAGGTACGTGATGAGGAATTTAAGACTAACTGTCCCGAATATAAAAGC
>CAIQJW010000168.1 GCA_903872255.1 uncultured delta proteobacterium
CCACGGCAGAATTCGACGATACGCGGGAATTGTTTCTGATACTGCCCGATGACAATGATTTCGACAAGGTGGATCTGGAAAAAGACAGGGCCGAGGAATTGAAGGCGGTAGAGAAGTAAGGCTAACGGCGAGCGGCTAACGGCAAACGGCAAAAATCCTGAAATAAAAAAGAGCAAGCTGAAATGCGTGCTCTTTTAATTTATTGTCTTTTTTTCCGTTAGCCGTTAGCCGTTCGCCGTTCTCATTGCGCTATACATATTTCTATCGCCTCATCCATCCGTTCGATGAACTTAAAATCCATACCGTTCTTTATGCTTTCCGGGACCTCTTCCAGGTCTTTTTCGTTAAGCTTCGGAAGGACAATGTTCTTGATCCCGGCCCGGCGTGCTGCAAGCACCTTCTGCTTGATGCCGCCCACGGGCAGGACAAGGCCGCGCAGTGTGATCTCGCCCGTCATCGCAACATCGTTACGGACAGGTTTGTCGGTAAGCAATGATACGAGAGAAACGAGCATTGTTATTCCGGCTGACGGGCCGTCCTTCGGTATGGCCCCCTGGGGAACGTGGACGTGCAGATCATTCTTCTCGAAGAAATCCTCCGGGATCTTGTAGTCGCCGTATTTGCTCCTGATATAGCTTAGCGCCGCCTGGGCCGACTCCTTCATCACGTCGCCCAGCTGTCCTGTCAGTGACAGGGCGCCTTTCCCGCGCATTTTCGTCGATTCAATAAAAAGTATCTCGCCGCCCGTTGGTGTCCATGCGAGGCCGGTGGCAACTCCCGAATATTTGGTCCGCTCGGCTACCTCGGAGAAGAATTTTATCGGACCGAGGAATGCGTGGATGCTATCGGCCGTTATTATCTGTTTCTCGGTTTTTTCCTGCGCGACATCCTTGGCTACTGCCCTGCATATCGCCGCGAGCTCCCTTTCCAGGTTGCGGACGCCAGATTCCCGGGTATGGGACCGGATGACAACCTTGAGCGCCTCGTCCTCGAACTCAATGTGCTCTTCCGAGAGCCCATGCTCCGAGCGTTCTTTCGGTATGAGGAACTGCCGCGCTATCATCAGTTTTTCTTCCTCGGTATAGCCGGGAAGTTCGAGCACCTCCATCCTGTCTTTCAGCGCCGGCGGAACGGGATCGAGCATATTGGCGGTCGCTATGAACATGACCTTTGACAGGTCGAACGGCACCTCGAGGTAATGGTCGCTGAAAGAAAAGTTCTGTTCAGGGTCAAGAACCTCGAGGAGGGCGCTCGATGGGTCTCCCCTGAAATCCGTGCCTATCTTATCGACTTCGTCCAGCATAAATATCGGGTTGTTCGACCCTGCTTTTTTGATCCCCTGAACGATCCGGCCGGGAAGGGCGCCGACATATGTTCGTCTGTGGCCGCGGATCTCAGCTTCATCCCGTATTCCGCCCAGGGACAGCCTCATAAATTTCCTGCCGAGAGCGCGGGCGATCGACTTTCCTAGGGACGTCTTTCCGACACCAGGAGGCCCGACGAAGCAAAGGATCGGGCCTTTCATATCAGCCTTCAGTTTCCGCACGGCAAGATATTCGAGTATCCTTTTCTTTACCTTCTCGAGATCGTAGTGGTCTTCGTCAAGGATCTTCGATGCGGCGTCAATGTTGAGGTTATCTTCCGTTGCCTTTGACCAGGGAAGCTCGGTCAGCCAGTCGAGGTAGGTCCGGGAGACCGTATATTCCGCAGACATGGTGCTCATCTTGGAAAGCCTGTCGAGCTCCTTGTCCGCTACCTTGCGGACATCATCGGGCATCTTTGCTTCTTTAATTTTCTTCTTGGTTTCATCGATTTCATTTATCTTGTCATCGCTTTCACCAAGCTCTTTCTGGATCGCCTTGAGCTGTTCCCTCAGATAATACTCGCGCTGTGTCTTATCGATGCCTTCCTTGACATGGCTCTGGATCTTGCTGCTAAGCTCCAGTGTCTCCACCTCTCTATTCAGGTAGATCGTGGCTTTCTTCAGCCTTTCCTTCAGGTCGATCTTTTCCAGTATCTCCTGCTTCTCGATGACCGAAATGTTGATCGTCGAGGCGATAAGGTCCGCCAGGTTCCCCGGATTCTCGACCTTGGATGCTATCTGAGCGAGCTCCGATGATAAGTACGGAGCCATTTCGATAGCTTTACGATACAAATTCTTGAGATTGATATACATTGCATCGATCTCTATATCTTTCTGATAATCTTCAAATACAGGCAGGATGCTGGCCTTTATGTTCGGCTCAGATTCGGTGAATTCAATTACCTTGCATCTGCACAGGCCCTGGATCACAACCCTCTGGCTGCCGTCAACCATCTTGACCATCTTCATAATGGTCGCGACGGTTCCCACGGTATACAGATCTTCAGCATCAGGTTCTTCTATATCAGGATTCTTTTGCGTAATAATAGCGATCATCTTGTCCTTGCTCATTGCTTCATCGACAAGACGTATTGATTTTTCACGCCCTACGATAAGGGGCATGACAAGATCGGGGTAAGCCACTGTTCCTCTTAACGGGAGTACGGGCAGTTCCGCGGGTATGAACATCCTGTCTTTTATGCTTTTGTCATTCTTTAAGCCGATTACCATCAATTCCCCCTAATCTATCGCTTCACATCCTCGAATTCTGCATCAACAACGTCATCATCGCGCTTGCCGCCCTGCTTGGCCTGCTGCTGCTGCTGCTGCTGCTGTTGTTGTTGCTGTCCTCCTCCATCCGGTCCTTCCGGAGCACCCTGTGAAGCCTGGGACGTCTTCTTGTAGAGTGTTTCCGCGAGGTGATGAGAGGCTTTGGTCAAATCATCGGCAGCTTTTTTGATCCGTTCGGAATCGCCACTTTTCAGCGCTTCTCTTGCCGGGTCCAAAAGGTCTTCAACCGACCGTATATCTTCAGCGGACAGCTTGTCTTTGTTCTCGCTCAGCGTCTTCTCGGTTGTATAGATCATGTTGTCAAGCTGGTTGCGCTGCTCGACTTCCTGTTTTCTCTTGCGGTCGTCCTCTGCATTCGACTCGGAATCGCGCACCATTTTCTGGATATCCTCTTCGGTTAAGCCCGTCGAAGCGGTTATGCGAATGCTCTGTTCTTTGCCGGTGGCTGAGTCTTTTGCAAACACGTGAAGTATTCCGTTCGCATCAATATCGAATGTAACTTCGACTTGCGGTATGCCGCGCGGCGCCGGCGGCAAGCCGATGAGATGAAACCTTCCCAAAGTCCGGTTGTCACGCGCCATTTCGCGCTCACCCTGAAGGACGTGTATCTCAACGCTTGTCTGGCTGTCTTCGGCCGTTGTAAAAACCTGGCTTTTCTTTGTCGGAATGGTCGTGTTGCGCTCGATGATCCGGGTCAGGATCCCGCCCAAGGTTTCGATGCCGAGCGAAAGAGGGGTCACGTCTAGAAGGAGGACGTCCTTCACCTCACCGGCAAGAACGCCTGCCTGAACTGCTGCGCCGAGCGCCACGACCTCATCCGGGTTCACGCCGCGATGCGGTTCCCTGCCGAAAAATTCCTTCACGATATCCTGTACCTTCGGGATCCTTGTCGAACCACCGACCAGTACCACCTCATCTATCTTGCTTGTCGGGATCTTGGCGTCTTCGAGGGCGCGTCTGCACGGCTCGATGCTCCTCTGAAAAAGATCATCAGCCAGTTTTTCAAGCTCGGCCCTTCTCAGTTTCATGTTGAGATGTTTGGGACCGGATGCATCTGCAGTTACGAAGGGGAGATTGATCTCGGTCTCGATGGTTGTCGAGAGTTCGACCTTTGCGCGTTCAGCCGCCTCTTTGAGCCTTTGGAGCGCCATCCTGTCCTTCGAAAGATCAATTCCCTGGTCCTTTTTGAATTCGGAAACTATCCAGTCAATTACTCGCTGATCTATATCATCACCACCAAGGTGGGTGTCACCGTTTGTCGACTTGACCTCGACAACGTTATCTCCGACTTCCAGTATCGATATATCGAATGTCCCGCCGCCAAAATCATAGACGGCTATGGTTTCGTCTTTTTTCTTGTCAAGACCGTACGCCAGGGCCGATGCGGTCGGCTCGTTAATGATCCGGAGCACGTTAAGACCCGCGATCCTGCCCGCATCTTTCGTTGCCTGCCTCTGTGAATCATTGAAATATGCAGGGACTGTAATGACGGCGTCATCGACCTGCTGGCCGAGATATGCTTCGGCGGATTTTCTTAATTTTTGGAGAACGAATGCGGAAATTTCCTGAGGTGTGTACTGTTTACCCCGGACATCTACGCGTACACGGCCGTCCTGGTCTTCGACAACTTTGTATGGCACCGTCTTAATCTCCGACTGCACCTCATCGAAACGCCTTCCAACGAACCGTTTGATCGAGAATATTGTATTTTCAGGGTTGGTTATAGCCTGCCTTTTTGCAGTCTGGCCAACGAGTACTTCCCCTTCTTTTGTGAAGGCTACTACGCTTGGTGTGAGCCGGCTGCCTTCCTCATTTATAATGACCTTGGGCTCGCCGCCTTCCATGACCGCTACAACTGAATTCGTAGTGCCCAAGTCTATTCCAATCACTTTTCTTGCCATTTTGGTTTCCTCCTGATTTTTTCGAGTCTAGCGTAATATAATGATGCAGTTTTACGTTGTCAACGTCGGAAAGCATCTTTTTTTTTCAATATTTTCAAGCCAAAACCACGAGAATTGCCTGAGAAATACGCAATCCGCAGCGAGGTCTCGTCTCCGGACCGGCTACGTTCCGTGACCGGAACCTTTGCGGAATATGCGCACCGTTACCGATGATATGACAAAAAGAAGAAGATTAACCAGAACTATAGTGGCACCCGATGGCAAATCGAGCATTAAAGATATAACAATGCCTGATATAACCGAAATTATTCCCGTCAGGCATGAAATGACGATGGTTGCCTTAAAGCCCCTGGCAAATTGCAGGGCCGTAACGGACGGGATTATCAGGAGGGAAGATACCAGCATGATGCCAACGACCTTCATTGCGAGCACCACGGTGAGGGCAGTTAAGAGAACCAATACCTTGTTGATGCGCCTCGTATTTATGCCGGAGGCCCGTGCGGATTCCTCGTCAAAAGTGATAGCTACAAGTTCATGATATGAAAGAGTAATAGCGAGGATAAGGCAAAGGCACAAAACGATCGATGTCCATACCTCGGCGGAGCTTATCGCAAGGATGTTGCCAAACAGGTAACTGAACAGATCGACGTTGAAACCGCCGGCGATGCTTGCTATGAGGACACCGCCCGCTATTCCAAGCGATGAAATGATCCCGATCGCCGCATCTCCATAAAGACGGGCCTTATCGATCAGCTTCAGGATACCCAGTGCGCTCGCCATCACGATCGGGATGGCGACGTAGAACGGGTAGGCGTGGAAAAGGAGTCCTGCCGCAACCCCTCCAAAGGTTACGTGAGCAAGCCCGTCTCCGATCAGTGACAGCCGGCGAAGCACCAGAAAAGTCCCGAGGGTTGAACACAGGGCCGCGATGAAGCACCCGGCCAGGAGTGCCCTTTGGATAAAACCATGGTGAAGGAAATCGAGGAGTTCCATGTTATCGTCCGATCGGCTTTGTGTCAGTCACTGTCGTCCAACCCCTTAATGCCAATTAAAAAATTTTCATGCCGGTGGCAGATCAGGTGTTGAGAATATTCACCAAAATAATCCGTCATCTCTTTCGACACGCAGAAGTCATCAAATCCTCCATAAAAAACGACGATTTTATCGAGATACAGCATCAGTGACGCGTGCCTGCCTATGGTTCCCATATCGTGCGTTATCATAATTACTGTCGTTTCTTTCTGTTCCCGGATATTTTTCAGTATCGTGAAGAACCGTTCCCGGCTTTCAGGGTCGAGGGCTGTTGTAGGTTCGTCAAGGATAAGCAGTTCCGGAGACGAAACCAGCGCCTTCGCGACAAGCACGCGCTGCTGCTGGCCTCCTGAAAGCTCTCCAATAAGCTTGCCTCGTATAGAGGTTATGTCCATAAGACCCATGACCTCATCGACAGACTCCCGGTCGATCCTCGCCTTTCTTCGGGGAAAAGACTTGCCTGCCAGGAGTCCAAGGGCTATGATTTCTTCGACCGTCGCCGGGAAATGGGGATTGAAGCCTGCTATTTTTTGGGGAAGATAACCGATCTTCGACCATTCATGGAAATTACCGATATCCCGGCCGAATAATGAAACATGGCCCTGATTAGGGGCCATGAGGCCGAGAAGGAGCTTGATCAATGTCGTCTTGCCCGAGCCATTCGGGCCCACTATGCCCAGAAATTCACCCCTCTTCAGGGCAAAAGTGATATCCTTCAGGATCTCGATCCCATTAAACCGGAAGCAAAGCCGGTCCGCTGCAACAATGTCCATCATTTGCATTCGAGGCCCGTCTTGAGATTTACGAGGTTATCTTCCATCAGGGTGAGGAAAGTGACGCCTTTTTGGAATTCGTCCTTCATGACATTGTGGGCTCCATTGAGTTTCAGAAGCGTTGCGCCGGTCTCTTTTGCTATAATTTCCGATACCTTCGGATTCAAAAGTTCTTCGAAGAAGACAAAATGGATATCATTTTCCTTTATCTTCTTTTTGAGCTCGATCATCTTTCTTGCGGTTGGTTCCGAATTGGGAGACCCTTTACAGGCGCTGATATATTCGAGGCCATATCTGCGGGCAAGATAACCGAAAGCGAAATGACCGCCGTGGATCAATGTTGTTTTCCTGCAGCCGGACAGGGCCTTTTTGTATTCCTTATCCAGGGCGGAGAGCTTTTCCTTGTATATATCGGCGTTCTTCCGATAGAAATCGCTATTGCCCGGGTCCGCCTTGCACAATCCTTCGGTGATCGTGTCCACCATTTTCACGGCATTGGTAAAATCCAGCCAGATATGAGGATCGTACGACCCATGGTGCCGCCTGTCGTCAGGTTCGGAATCACCGTGAGCCGGGTTGAGCCGGGCCAATTTGATGCTGAGACTGGTGTCCACGACGGCAAGTTTGTTACTGGTTGTCGACTTTAAGATATCCTGGGCCCAGGGCTCCATGTATTTTCCGGTATAGATGAGGAGGTCGGCCTTGTCGATTTTCATGATGTCCGCCGGTTTCGGCTCAAAAGCGTGGGCTTCGACTCCGGGCGGAAGTATGAGAATAATATCGGCCTTGTTACCTGCGATCGAGCGGGTAAAATCATAAAGCGGAAAGAGTGTTGTCACTACGGTGATCTTTTTATTACCTTCAGGCGGGTTCTTTGTACCGCATGATAAAAAGACCATGGCCGATGAAATTAAGACGATCGCCAGGGCATATCGCAAGGACCTCATCGGTCCGCCTTGTTTGAGGATGAACACTGCCTGCACATTCCGAACACCTGCATGATGTGGGATGATACTATCCCGTTAAGATCTTCCGAAACCTCTCTCTCGATCTCTTCAAAGGCGCAATAATTGAGATCGTCTATTGTAAAACAGGAATATCATCATGTCAATCGGGGATGCCGCGCGACAAAAAACTCACCGTCTTTTATCGTTCGACGGGATTACCTTTTTTGATCCAGGCGGGGTAGCCTGCGAGAAATGTCCTTACATTTGCGTGGCCAGTTTGTTTCGCCGCGACCGCGGCCTTGAGACTGGGCGCTCAGCTCGATCCGCTGCAATAAAAGATCAAAGGGATATGCTTATCTGCGGGCAAAAATGAGGCGAGCATCGGGAAGGCCTGCTGAGGGATGTTCACGGCGCCCGGTATATGCCCGGAGGAATATTCAAATTCCGTACGGTTATCGATGATAACGAGTTTTGTTTCTTTTTGGATGATCGATTCAAGCTGCTTCACGTCTATGTCCTCAATAGCGCCGGGAAAGAAACAACCCGCCGGGACAATGCAAAGGATTATGATGGCCAATACCGGAAGCAGTCGAGTGATCCTCATGTTTGACAGCACAGAAAGATCAGTTTTCAATTGATACCTGAAATGGACAGACCTTACCGGGCATATATCTTCCGGATCTTTTCTTTTGCCTCGGCTATCTGGCCGGCTGAAAGGGCAAGCCCCCCGCTTGTATGCCCGGGTGCGGTCTCTATGCTGTATATGCGTTCGGGAAGACCGGCCTGCTTTTTCATGCCGGACGGTGATTCAGGCGTTATGTTAATGGCCATCCTGACATCGTCCGGGAATTTCCCCGGGTCCGCAGTTTCGTAAATAACGGCCGGCCTGTCATGTTTTCCTTCAAGGTACTGCTTGAGCGTTGCCCAGCCGACTGCGCCGTGGGGATCGAGAATGATGCCGTACCGGTCGTATACGGCCTTCATGGTTGCGAAATGCGCGGCATTGGATATCCCGAAGGAGCATATGTCCCGCCGCATAGCCTCGATGTCGGGCATACGATCTATCACCCCGGGTTTTACAACATTTCCCGCCGCGTCATCCCTTTCGTCAAACATATGGCCGCCGTAAAAATCAATGAGGCGCGCAAGATTGCTCGGATGTGAAACGATCATGGCGGACGAAGGGGATTTTACCGATGGGCGGACCGTATAATTTCCGCAGGAAAGAAATTCCGGGAACTCCCTGTTCTCGTTGACGCCGCATATGATCTTTTCGACAGGCAGGCCCATCTGGCGCGCAATGACGGTTCCCATCATATTCCCAAAATTGCCCGATGGTATGCTGGCTATGAATGGCCGTCCTTCGGAATCGATCCGAGAATAAGCGTAGAATGGATAAACAGCCTGGGGCAGGAGCCTGCCGACACTTATGGAATTTGCCGATGTAAAGCGTTCGGGGTCATGAAAGAGCTCGACCGCAAACTCCCTGTCGCCAAGGATATTTTTCGCGAGGGCCTGGCACACGTCAAAATCCCCGTTTACCTCGAAGGCGTGGACATTGTTTCCGAGAGTCGTCATCTGACGCCTTTGCCCCTCGCTGATAGAACCCTTCGGATAAAAGACGATATTATCGATATTACCGAGACCGAGAAGGGCATCTGCCACGGCTCCGCCGGTGTCGCCGCTTGTCGCTACGATAACCACCCTGAGCAATCCTCTCTGACCCAGGAAATAATTCAGCATTCTGCCGAAGAAGCGCGCCGCATAATCCTTAAAAGAATATGTCGGTCCCCGGGTAAGCCACATGATATATGTCTTTCCCGTTACATGCTGCACGACTGTCGGGATCTTTTCGGCATCATAGGCATCGTCAAGAAGGTCCTTCAGGGTATCCGGGGGTATTTCTTTCCCTAAAAACGGTTCGAGGACCTCATAGGCAATTTCCGCATATGTCCGCCCCTTAAGCTGATCGATGCGTTCCCGGGAAATAGACGGGATATCCCTGCGGTCGAGCATGTAAAGGCCATACCGGGAAGCCATTCCGGCAAGAAGCGCCGTTTGAAAATCTACGCGTTCACCAGGATCATTCGTGCTGTAAAAACGTATATCCTTCATGGAACGTTAAGCATACAAAAAGTTGGCTTTTTTTTCAACTTGACATTATAATCATAGTATGACCATCGGGACAAAGTTGCTGCTCAGCGTGCTGGTCTTTGTTTCCTTATTACTTTTTGGATGGGATCATCTGGCGGCAGCCGATGCGAACGAAAAAAAAGATGTAAAGATCGAAAGTGTGCAGGATGCCGCACCTCCCGATGCATCGAAGACCGTTGTAAAAAATCCCCACGCAGTTCTTGAATATGACGGTACCGGCTATCGCGTCATTGACCGGGAACCGAAGCCTGGTAAAGCAAGCCAGGTTCGGCTTAAACCCGTGACCTCCAAAGAGTTCGGTACGGTGTATATACTGGAAGTCATCGATGAAAAGGAGAAGCCGGCTGAAGCGCCCCAAACAAGCGACCAGGGTCCCCGGATCGCCGTCGAACGATTAGAGAACCTGGAGAGAAGAAAGGGTGTTGCGCCCGAACCAATGATAGAGCACAAGGCCGACGTCGGTATCGGTGTCAAGGTGTCCGAATCCAGCGAGCTACTGCTCGGCAGAGGCGTCGTGGTTGAGCGTAAGGACAATAAGAGCTTTGACTCACGCGATGACGGCTGGCGTTTCAGGTTCAAGACCAACTTCTGATCTGCCTTATCTTTTTCTTTGAGAATCTTCGCATAACGCATGAGGATACTATAAGAACCCGGGAAAAATATGGCCCTCGTCAATATCTGCGTTTCATTACTTCGTAGGATGCAAGGGCATACGCCGTGGCGACATTGAGAGACGAAAACGACGGGTTTGTCGGTATCCTGACGAGATCATCGCATGTCTCCTTCGTAAGCCGGCGCAGGCCTTCTTCACCGCCCATTACCAGGCAGATCGGCCCCTTGAGATCGACCTCCCATAATACCGTGCGTGCCTGCTCATCAAGGCCGTAACAGAATATCCCGAGCTTTTTCAATGAATCCAGGTATCGGGCCAGGTTGGTGACCCGCACCACCTCGATGAATTCGACGGCGCCGCGGGAAACATTGGCAACCGTTTCGTTTATCATGCAGGAGCGGTCTTTGGGGATGATCATGGCATCAACCCCGAGGCATACCGAGGTCCGTACGATATTTCCCAGGTTCTGCGGGTCCTGCACTCCGTCAAAAGCGCTTAAAAAAGGCGTATCGATCGAACCGAGCTTTTTCAAGAAATCGTCCTGGTCCGTGTAAATGAAATCATCGCGTTCGAGGCAGACGTGTGACTTAGAGGTGCCGCATTTTTTCGTAAAGGCGTCCCCGGGCAGTATGCGGTATTGCACCCCCTGTTTCCGGGCTTTTTCGATCAGGTCCTCGCAGATCTTTTCGTGCCCCTGCCTGATAAGGAGCCTGCGGGCCTTTTCCGGATGGCTTGCGAGAACATCGCTGATGGCATTTCGATTAAAGAGTAAGGGCATTTCGTATATCACCTGTTATTTTTTTGAGAAGTCCCCTGGGGTCTTCCGAATTTCGCACCGCTCGTCCAATAACAATATACGATGCCCCCTTTTTTATCGCTTCATATGGCGTGATAGTACGTTTCTGATCGTCCTTTTTCTCCTCTAACCGGACACCCGGCGTGATGATGAGAAAATCCTTCCCGCAGATCTCGCGGATCATTTCGATCTCGCTTCCGCCCGCAACGACGCCGTCCAGTCCGGCCTCCCTGGCGAGCAATGCCAGCCTTCGCGTCAGCTCGATCACGGGAATGTCGAAACCGATCCTCTTGAGTTCATTGTTGTCAAGGCTCGTCAGGACAGTGACGCCTATTATCTTTGGACGCTGAATATTCGGGCTCTTTCCGGCTTCGATGAGCGCCCGTTTTGCTTCGGCCATCATAGAGAATCCGCCGGAAGCGTGTACATTCAGGATATCGACGCCCAGTTTTGCGGCTTCGATGGATGCTTTTGCCACGGTATTGGGGATGTCGTGATATTTCAGATCGAGAAAAACCTTCGAATGTTTCAGTTTTATATAATCGACGATCTTAGGGCCGCATTGTGTAAAAAGCTGTTTTCCAACTTTGAACATCCCTACATGGTCCTTGAATTCCATAACAAGCTGCTGTGCTTCCTCAAAATGATCGACATCAAGGGCAAAGATCATTTTTTCTCTGGGATCCATCGTGCTCTCCGTTATTAATTATTTAGTTTTCCGCCATTATAAATTGACAAAGCGGAATTCGGCATTTAAGAATAGTGCGTGGAACGCGATCGCCTGTCAGACCTATCACTCCTTTGTGTCTCGTTGATCTGGGGTGTAAACATTGTGGCGGTGAAGTATCTCCTCACCAGCCTGTCACCGGTCAATGTCATATTGGTCCGGTTTATCACAGGAAGCGTCCTTTTATTTCTTTTACTCCTTTTTCTCGAAGATGTAAAGGTGCCGCTTCGCGACATCTGGCGGTTGGCGCTCATCGGGGCCATCGGGATAACCGTGTACCAGTTCCTTTTCACGTATGCCTTAAAATACACGTCAGCTGTCAATGTCGGCATTCTCATAAACATGTCGCCGATATACGGAAGTTTCCTGAGCTCGCTCCTGGGATACGAGAGATTTATAAAAAAGAGGATATTCGCTATTGTTGCCGGCTTTTTCGGTGTCTTTATCCTGATGACGAAAGGGGATTGGGGGACCTTTCTTGCCGGTGATATCCGCGGCACTTCCCTCGCCCTCCTGGCGAGCTTATCCTGGGCACTCTACACGATATTATCGAAACCTCTCCTTGAGAAGCATTCCCCGTTGAAAGTAACTGCGTACAGCATGCTTGCAGGATGTGTTCTTCTGGGATTTTTCATCCCGGTCTTTTTTTACCCGGGCGAGCTTGCGAGGCTTTCGCTCACGGGCTGGATGGTAATTGTCTTTTCAGTAATATTCTCGATAGTTATAGCGTTTTTTCTCTGGTACCGTGCTGTCGCGAGAATAGGCCTCACGAGGACCATGATATACCAGTATTGCGTACCGGCAGCAGCCGCCGCTGCGGCTTATTTCGTTTCCGGCGAAAAGCTCCATATTTACCAGCTCATAGGCGGGGTCATCATTTTCGCGAGTGTTTATATGGCGAGAAGATAGGCTAAAGGCTAAAGGCTAAAGGCTAAAGGCTAAAGGCTAAAGGCTAAAGGCTAAAGGCTAAAGGCTAAAGGCTAAAGGCTAAAGGCTAAAGGCTAAAGGCAATGGGACATAACCTGTTGCCTGTTTGGCTGGCTTTTTAGTAGTCTATTCCTTTTACGGCGGGTTGTCCGGACTGGTAAATGTGGCGGATCTCCTTCATCTCGGTTGCGATGTCCGCTATTTCCATAAGGTCAGGCGGCATATCTCTTCCTGTTAAAACTATATGAAGCCCGGGTCTTTTCCGGCGTATCGTCTCCAATACGACTACGGAAGGTAAAAAACCGAAATTGATTGCGTGGGATATCTCGTCAAGGACCAGGATATCCGCACTACCGGATAGAATTATACTTTCGGCCTTCTTCCATCCTTTTTCTGCAGCTTCTACGTGTGGCTGAGGATCATCACCCGGCTCAAAGAACCCTGTGCCAAAGGCATGGACCTCTATTAACGGGACATTTTTGAGTAGCTGCTCGCCTGATCTTTCTTTACCCTTCATGAATTGAACTATTTCCGTCTTTTGCCCATGCCCCATGGCGCGCAAAGCTATTCCCAGCGCTGCGGTCGTCTTTCCTTTTCCATGACCGGTAAATACAACGATAAGCCCATTTTCCCTGGTTGTCATAGTATTTTTATTATTACCATTATTATACAAGTTGTGTATAGCGTAAGTCGCAAGAAATGACCTGTAATACAAGGTTTTTGTTCTTAAACTCCTTACGCTTTACGCCTTACGGTTTCTATTACCCCTTTATCGCCCCCAGGGGCACTATCCTGGCGACGAGCTTTGATATGCCGGCGCGGTGGACGACCCCAACGACCTTCGAGACGTCCTTGTATGCCTCGGGCATTTCTTCGGCAAGCGTGGCTTTACTGGCCGACCTGACAAAAATGCCGCGCGCATCCATTTCCTGGGGGATCGAACGTCCGCGGGCCGTTTTTATGGCCTGATTTCTGCTCATAACCCTGCCGGCCCCGTGGCACGTGCTGCCAAATGTTTCCTCCATTGCCCGGCGTGTTCCGGCAAGGACATACGAGGCGCGTCCCATATCGCCGGGGACAAAAACGGGCTGCCCGGCATTTCTGTACCTGTCGGGTACAAGCCTGTGACCCGGAGGAAATGCCCTCGTCGCACCTTTTCGGTGTACGCAGAGCGTCATTTCCTTTCCATTGACCGAGTGCTTTTCCTTTTTTGCAATGTTATGGCACACATCATATACGAGCGAAAGGCCGAGCGATGCTTCACTTGCCTGGAATACCTGTTGGAATGTCTCGCGCACCCAATGCGTGATCATCTGGCGGTTGGCGAAGGCATAGTTGGCGGCCGCCGCCATTGCCGAAAAGTAGCGGCTCCCCTCAGGGGATGAAAGAGGCGCGCAGCACAATTGCCTGTCAACGAGATCGATGCCGTATTTTGCGGAGGCCGAAAGCATGTGCCGTATTGATTCGTCGCAGACCTGGTATCCAAGCCCCCGTGATCCCGTATGTATCATTACGGTCACCTGACCGGGGAACAATCCAAAATCGGAAGCTGCGGCTTCGTCAAATATCTCAGCGATATACCCCACCTCTACAAAATGGTTTCCGCTTCCCAGCGTGCCTAGCTGGTCCTTTCCCCGTTCATAGGCCCTATCTGATACAGCGTCGGGATCGGCTTCCTCGAGACAGCCCCTGTCCTCGATATGCTTGATATCCGAGGCATTGCCGAACCCGTTCGATGCCGCCCAGTGCGCACCTTTTTTCAGGACCGCCCTCAATTCGCTGTAGGTGAGCCTGATGTCCTTGCGGCGCGAGCCTAGCCCGCTGGGAATATTACGGAACAGGCCTTCTACAATATCATGTATCCTGTCCCGTATATCATTGGCGCTCAACACGGAGCGCAGAAGCCGGACGCCTCAGTTGATATCGTAACCGACGCCGCCGGGGGATATGATCCCGGTATCCGCGTCGAAGGCCGCGACGCCCCCGATAGGGAAGCCATACCCCCAATGGATATCGG
>CAIQJW010000169.1 GCA_903872255.1 uncultured delta proteobacterium
CCATAGCATCCTCCTTTCGATAATAAAAAAGGCCAGGAGTCTTTATGACCCATGGCCTGCAAACAAAAACGGCCATGGACGGTGTGGGACCGCCCATGGCCGGAAATTACGGTCTCACACCTAGTATTTCCGCCACCACCACCAATTGTTGATCTGTGCGTTCATCATAATGTTTCCTTGTATCATGAAAAAAACCACACGTCAAGAAAGAATAAAAACAAAACCTTGGATCCCGGGTCAAGCCCGGGATGACGGCGGAGGGGAAAGTGACCGGGATGACGGCGGGGGTTTTATGCCGGCAGGTATAGTGTACCCGCTTTGGATGGTGGGAAAGGAATTGCGACACAGTCTCCAAGTCCGGGATGACGACGGGGGATAGAAGCCTTACGTTCCTTACTCCTTACTGCTTACTGTTCACTGTTTACTGCTTTTTCATGTAATTCCTGCTTGACAAAAATCAGCCCCTAATTTTAAACTGTACCGTCTGGACTGTATACTTTCAAAAATGAGGAGTTCGTCATGAGCCCCAGGGCCAGTTCGTATAACACTATTATAGACGCGGCGGAAGCCGTCGTCATCGAGGCTGGCGCATCCCATATGACGCTCGATGCCGTCGCCACAAAGGCAGGGGTGAGCAAGGGAGGCCTGCTCCATCACTTCCCCAACAAGGTGGCACTTCTCGCGGCAATGGTGGAACGCCAGATAACATTTCATCAGGATGCTAGAAAAAAGGTCCTGAAAAACATGCCGAAGGGCCCGTGCCGGGAACTGAAGAGTTTTATTATCGCCGCGCAGAACCGGAACCCGATGCATGACAGGCTCGGCGCATCCATGTCCGCCGCTGTATCCCATGATCCCCATCTGAGTGAACCCGTCCGGAAGGTCGTTCGCGAGAGTTATATGAAATTTACCGAATCCGATATACAGTTCGAAAGAGCGGCTATCATCGCCCTTGCCGTTGACGGTATGCGGCTGCAGGAAATGCTGTCCATATCGCCTTTCAACGACGAACAGCGATTAAGGATATTCGATGAATTGCTTCGTCTCGTCGATGAGTTCAGGGAAAAGAAAAGTAAGAGGCAAAAAGATGAATGAAGTGCCCCGGTATCCGATAAAAGACACGACAATCAAAACATGGAAGAGGTGGCATATGCAGTATTCCGGCATGACAAAACTTTTCGCTGTCATGGTCCTCGTCCTGCTTACCATTACGATGGCGGCCGGATGCAAAAAAAAGATGGCGGCTCCGCCTCCGCCCGAGGTTGCCGTCGTCACGCTTCAACCCGAAAAGGTGACGATAACCACGGAACTGCCCGGGCGCGTGTCGCCCTATCTCATAGCCGAGGTCAGGCCCCAGGTCAACGGCATCGTCAAAAAACGTCTCTTTACCGAGGGAGCAGATGTCAAGGCGGGGGAGCTTCTTTACCAGATCGACCCGGCCCCCTACCAGGCCGCTTTCGACAATGCCAACGCATCACTCGCGCGTGCCGAGGCCAACCTTCCCCCGGCCCGCTCAAAGGCCCAGCGCTACAAGGAACTGGTGGCGATAAAGGCCGTGAGCCAGCAGGAATTTGAAGACGTGTCGGCCCAGCACATGCAGGCAGAGGCTGACATCAAGCTCTGGAAGGCTGCGGTAGAGACGGCCCGCATCAATCTTGATTATACCCGGATCAAGGCCCCCATTGCAGGGCGCATCGGCAAGTCGGGCATCACCGTCGGCGCGCTTGCCACCGCAAACCAGCCCACCCCGTTCACGACGATCCAAAAACTGGACCCGGTATACGTCGACGCGGCCCAGTCAAGCGCCAACCTGCTCCATCTCAAACGCCTCCTGGCCTCGGGGAAACTGATCCTTAAGGGGCCGGACAGCACAAAGGTAAAGCTCGTCCTCGAAGACGGCTCATCCTACGACCAGGAAGGCACCTTGAAATTTTCCGACATAACGGTCGAACCGAGCACGGGGTCTTTTATTCTCCGCATGGTCTTTCCGAACCCGAAACACACCCTGCTGCCCGGCATGTATGCACGGGCGGTTGTCCTCGAGGGTGTTGCCGAAGACGCTCTGCTTGTTCCCCAGCAAAGCATGACCCGGGACCCGAAAGGCAATCCGTACGTGCTTGTGGTCAACGGGCAGAACAAGGTCGAAGTGCGCCCGGTCGTCACGGCAAGGGCTATGGGAGACAAATGGTTTGTATCGTCGGGACTGCAGACCGGGGATAGAGTAATAGTCGAGGGAATTCAGAAGGCCATGCCCGGTGCCACGGTAAATCCCGTGCCTTACAAACCGGCGGCCAAAGACCCGGCAAACGCAGCGCCTGCAGCGGGCGCACCTCCCTCAGTACCGGCCAAGGCCGAGAACCCGAAGCCGGCCGGAGAGGCTGCAAAAGCAAAATGAGCGGAGGCAATTAATGTTATCGAAATTCTTCCTCGAGCGGCCTGTCTTCGCATGGGTCATCGCGATCATAATAATGCTCGTCGGGGCCCTGGCGATCTACAATCTTCCCATCTCCCAGTACCCGCCGATCGCACCGCCTTCCATTTACATTGCGGGGACATACCCGGGAGCTTCCGCCGAGACGGTCGAGAACAGTGTCACGCAGATCATCGAACAGAAGCTGACGGGCCTCGAGAACATGATCTACCTGTCATCGACCAGCGATTCGTCGGGCTCATCGCGCATTACACTGACGTTTGCGCCAGGCACAGACCCCGACATTGCCTGGTCTAAGGTCCAAAACAAGCTGCAGCTTGCCATGGCTAGCCTGCCTACGACCGTGCAAACCCAGGGTGTCACGGTAGGCAAGGCAACGAGGAACTGGCTCATGATCATCGGCCTTACGTCCGAGGATAACAGCATGGACGGCAATGACTTGAGGGATTACGCCCAGTCGAACCTGGAAAAGGTCATTGCACGGATCCCCGGGGTCGGCGAGGTCGAAAATTTCGGGTCCCAGTATGCCATGCGCATCTGGTTCGACCCTACCAAGCTCGTAAATTACAACCTGACAGTAACGAATGTGACCGATGCGCTAAGGACATACAACGTCGAGGTGTCAGCGGGGCAATTCGGTGGCGCTCCGGCCGTTGAGGGTCAGAGGCTCAACACGTCGATCATCGTTCAGAGCATGCTGAAGACCCCCGAAGAATTCGGGGCTATACCGGTGCGTACAAATCCCGACGGGTCTGTGGTGCACCTTAGGGACATCGCGCGCGTCGAGCTCGGCACCGAGGCCTACGACATTGAGAGCTTTTTCAACGGGAAACCGTCCGCGGCAATGGGAATACGCATGGCCTCAGGGGCGAACGCCCTTGATACGGCGGATGCTATCAAGGCAAAACTCAACGACATGGGCCGCTTTTTCCCCAAGGGGCTCAAGGTCGTCTATCCGTATGACACGACGCCTTTCGTCAGGGTTGCGATCGGCGAGGTAGTGCAGACCCTTCTCGAAGCCATCCTGCTCGTCTTCCTCATCATGTGGCTTTTCATGGGAAGTATACGGGCGACCCTTATCCCGACCATTGCGGTGCCCATCGTTATCCTCGGGACCTTCGCCGTTCTTCAGTTCTTCGGTTTCTCCATAAACATGCTGACAATGTTCGCGATGGTCCTGTCGATAGGGCTTCTCGTCGACGATGCGATCGTCGTTGTTGAGAATGTCGAGCGCATCATGAGTGAGGAAGGGCTTCCGCCGAAGGAAGCCACAGCCAAATCGATGGGCCAGATAACGAGCGCACTGATCGGTATCGGCCTCGTGCTCTCCGCAGTTTTCGGACCGATGGCGTTCTTTGGCGGTTCAACGGGTGTCATCTACAGGCAGTTCTCGGTCACGATCATCGCCTCGATGCTCCTGTCCGTTCTCGTCGCGCTCATCCTTACGCCTGTCCTCTGCGCCACCATCCTGAAGCCGGTCCCGAAAGGCCATGAGCCTGCCGAAAATGTCCTTCCCATCCTGCGCCCGTTCTTCAAATGGTTCGACAGAAAGTTTTTCAGGCTGCGCGACAGGTATGTCGGCATTGTCCGAAAATCGTTCGAAAAACGAAAATGGTATTTTGCCGGGTACTTTGTCATAGCCGGCCTTGCCGCTTTCACCCTCCTTCATATGCCGACATCATATATCCCCGATGAAGACCAGGGGATAATGCTCGCCCAGGTCATGCTGCCGACCGGTTCAACCATCGAGCAGACCAAGGAAGTAGTCACGAAACTACAGGACTATTTTCTGGTAAAGGAGAAGGACGCGGTCAGGTCCTGCATGACCATTTCCGGATCGGGATTCTCGGGACGCACGCAGACGAACGGCATGGTATTCGTGCAGTTAAAGGACTGGAAGCTCCGCAACAAGGCAAGCCTGAAGGTAAAAGCTGTCGCCATGCGGGCAAGCATGGCATTTTCGCAATACCGCGGGGCCCTGGTGTTCGCGTTTCCGCCGCCTGCCGTCATCGAACTCGGCATGGCGACCGGGTTTGACTTCATGCTTGTCGACCGCGGGGGACTGGGTCACCAGAAATTGATGGAGGCCCGCAACCAGCTCCTCTACATCGCATCGCAGGACAAGCGCCTGACCAAGATACGGCCGAACGGGATGGAGGACATACCCGAATACCGCGTCGATATCGACTGGGAAAAGGCGGGCGCCCTCGGAATACCGATCAATGCCATTCACGAGTCGATCGTGACAGCGTTCGGCAGCTCATATGTCAATAATTTCATCCAGGGCGGGCGCGTAAAGCGCGTCTTCGCCCAGGCTGACGCACCCCACCGGATGCTGCCGAAAGACATAGACAAGCTTTATGTACGCAATACCAAGGGAGCAATGGTGCCCTTCTCGGCATTTGCCAGCAGCCACTGGTCGACAGGGTCTCCCCGCCTTGAACGGTATAACGGCTTCCCGGCCCTCAACCTGTGGGGAGAACCCGCCCGCGGGATAAGCTCGGGTGAAGCGATGAAGGCCATGGAAGAGGCCGTTACAAAGCTTCCCCCCGGGCTCGGCTATGAATGGACAGGGCTATCCTACCAGGAGAAGATGTCGAGTTCGCAGGCGCCCCTTCTCTACGCTTTTTCCGTCATCGTTATCTTTCTCTGCGTTGCTGCCCTGTATGAAAGCTGGCCGATACCTATCGCGAACCTGCTCATGCTGCCGCTCGGTATTTTCGGGGCGACGCTTGCAACATGGTCGCGCGGCTTCTACAGTTCAACGGTTGCCCAGCTGTTCCCGGGGCAGATCGTGCATAGCTTTAACAATGACGTCTATTTCCAGATCGGGTTCCTTACCACGCTGGGTTTGACCACGAAGAACGCGATCCTGATCATTCAGTTCGCCCGCGAAAGGATAGCGAACGGTGAGGGACTGATGGACGCAACACTGGGCGCCGTGCGGACAAGGCTGCGCCCGGTCATCATGACATCCCTGGCGTTCTTCTTCGGCGTCCTGCCCCTTGCCCTCGCCGCAGGCGCCGGCGCGGGGGCCATGTCGGCGATCGGTACCGCCGTGGCAGGAGGTATGCTGTCCGCTACATTTATCGACCTCTTTTACATTCCGCTCCTCTTCGTTACCGTGTCCGAATTCTTCAAACGAAAGGAGCGCAGGGTACCGGCGGGGGACCCAGATCCCGCACCGCCCGCGGAGGTAAAGTGATATGATGCGATGCGCGTTCATTATTGCCATTATAGCGGCGGTACTTAGCGGATGCACAATGATCCCTGAATACAAGCGCCCCGATGCACCGGTCCCGGCGGCATGGCCCACCGGCCCTGCATACAAGGAAACGGGAAGCGATTTCAAGGGTAAGGACGCCGCAGATGTCAACTGGCGCGAGTTCTACGCGGATGAGAAGCTGCAGAAGATCATTGAAGCGGCCCTCCAGAATAATCGCAATCTGAGGGTTGCAGCGCTCAACATCGAAAAAATGAGGGCCGTGTACGGGGTATCGCGGCTGGTCGTTCTCCCTCTTCCCGACGCGAACGGGAGCCTCAATTATTATAGGAATCCCGCAGATATAGCCGATGGCAGTGACGCCAGGAATGTTCGCCTGTACAATACGAACTTCGGAGTGACCTCGTGGGAGATCGATTTCTTCGGCCGCATCCGCAG
>CAIQJW010000170.1 GCA_903872255.1 uncultured delta proteobacterium
CGTTCCAACGATTTCAGGGCAATATCGGCGAAGGAATACATAACCGCCCTGATCAGCGAGATCATGGTCAATTTCCCCAACCGGGAAAGGGTGGACGTAAAGACACGCGTAGACGACATCGTCCTTGACGCCAAAATCTTATCTCCCATGGGCATAATCGTCAACGAACTGCTCACGAACACGATGAAATACGCCTTCGCCGACAGGGGCAGCGGCAGGATGGCCGTGTCATTTTCGATCAAGGGCGGTCATGCAACGCTCATCGTAGAGGATAACGGCACGGAGTTTACGATCACCTTCCCCTACGGAGATGACCGGCATGAACGATAAGAAGATCATTCTCCTCGTCGAGGACGAGGCCCTCATCGCAATTGCCCAGGTGTGCCCTTACCCTCGGGGTGCCCCTTGAATTTCAATATGATATTCACTTCCCTGGTCAACAACATCTCGCTTCTTTTCGTGATGACCATCCTGTACGGCATCGTGTTGTGGAGATGGCCCTTCGGCACGAAGACCAACAGGGTGCTCTCGGGCCTGGTCTTCGGCTGCGTTGCGGTTGCCGGAATGATGATCCCTCTTCATCTGGTTCCCGGGGTTGTTTTTGACGGCCGTTCCATAATTGTGGCCCTTGCCGGCATGACAGGCGGCTTGATCACCGCGCTGATCGCCGCGTGCATTGCAGGCGCGTACCGCTTTTGGATGGGCAGTACCGGCGCCTTAACGGGGATACTGGTGGTTTTTGCGTCCGCAGCCGTGGGCGTCGCATACCATCGTTTGCTCAGCCGGAAACCGGCCGCGTCTCACCCGCTGTGCCTCTACGCTTTCGGGGTGGCAGTCCATACTGTAATGATCCTCCTCATGCTGACCCTCCCTTACCCAGTGTCGATCGAGGTCATCAGGAAGATTGGGGTCCCGGTGATGACCATCTATCCCATTGGCACGTTCCTCATTGCATTCTTCCTGCTCCAACTGAAGGCCAAGTATCAATCCGATGAAAAGATCAGGCAGAGCGAGGACAAGTACCGCAACATCTTCGAGAACGCCGTGGAAGGCTTCTACCAGACCACGCCCCAAGGCCGTTTCCTGAGCGTGAATCCGGCGCTGGCAAGCATGATGGGCTTCGCCTCCCCCGATGAGATGGTTGCGGCATATGATGACATTGCGAAGCAGCACTACGTTGAACCGGGAGACAGGGGCCTCTTCAGGGAACTGCTCGAACGGCAAGGCACCGTCCAGGCATTCGAGACGCAGTTATACAGAAAGGACAGGAGTGTTATCTGGACATCAAGGACCGGCAGGATTGTGCGTGACGGGGAAGGAAAGGTGCTCTACTACGAGGGTACCGTCGAGAACATCACCTCCCGCAAGCAGGCCGAAGAACAGATCAAGACCTCCCTCAGGGAAAAAGAGGTCCTTCTCAAGGAGGTTCAGCACAGGGTAAAGAACAATCTACTGACCATCTCCGGCATCTTCGCCCTCCAGTTGAACCAGATGAAGGACGAGAAGTCGAGGAGCGCCTTCGTAACGAGCATGAACCGGATCAACGCGATGACTAAGATACACACCAGGTTCTACCAGTCAGAGGACTATTCTCTCATTGATTTCAAGAAGTATATCGAGGAACTCCTTTTGGAGCTCTCCCGCTCGTATAATTTTCCTTCCGAAAACATGAAAACCGATATTAAGGATATCTTCATCGATATCAACACCGCTATCCCGGCGGGCCTCATCGTGAATGAACTTGTCAGCAACGCAATGAAGCACGCCTTCCCCGATGGAATGGAAGGCACCGTCATGGTCAGCCTCCAAAGGAACGGCGGCGATATCTGCCTGACGGTGAAGGACAACGGGACGGGTCTCCCCGAGGATGTGGACCTCGCCGCCGCCGGGTCCGTGGGGATGCAGCTCATTGTCAGCCTGGCGGAGCAGCTTGGAGGGACCATAGCGCTCAACCGTGATAACGGAACGGAGTTCAAGATTACCTTCGGCATTGAGTAGGAAGGACCGCCGTGGATTTCAGAGGGTAGCGTAACCCTCGAAAGAGACGATTGATCTCATGGCTTCTTTCTACACCCTCCTCTCCGAGGGGAAGACAAAGGCAGAGGCGTTAAGGCAGGCGAAGCTCACCATCATGAAGAAGAATCCCAACCCGTTCTTCTGGGGAGCTTTTACCCTGACGGGATCGCCGTGACACGGCCGATAAAAGTATTCCTTTCCATGGCCCCGCACCCCTCATTGCCTTAACTTCTCATGAACGACTTACCAAAATGTATGGTATCTTATTGAAATTGCCTTGTCCCCCAAACGTTCATCCCCGCTGAACGGTGAGCCTTCCCGGCCTTTTCTATGGCCTTAATTTCCGAAGGGCCTTTGCACTGTCAAGGGTATGGTGTTAAAAACAAACGGTATTGGATCTTAGGCTATCAATAGACAGAAGGAGAAACCCACAATGAGAAAGAGAATGATCCAAGCGGTGATACAGGTTGTTGTCCTGATCGGATGTCTGGTATTGTCCGGCCTGCCGATATTGTCCCATGCCGAGGACAAGGGGCAGGAACTGGTCAAGGCGGCTGAAACGGGTGATCTCGCCCGGGTCAAGGCCCTTGTCGCTTCCGGAATTGACGTGAACACTAAAGACAAGGATGGCTGGACGGCACTTATGCACGCATCGGTGAAAGGCAACCCCGACATCGTCCGGACGCTCATTGAGGCCAAAGCGGATGTGAACGCCAAGGATGAGGATGACAACACTGCACTCACAATTGCATCGCTTAGCGGCCATGCCGAGATAGTGAAGCTGCTCAAGAAGGCCGGGGCCAGGGAATAACCTGCCCGCAGTGAAGATGCCGCAACACCCATAGCCCCTCATTCCCCTTGCAACCCTGACCATGTTGGGGGAGAATGTTAATATTCTGGAACAATTTTCTTAGTATCATTGGCATACTTGCCTGGGGGAGGAGCTACAACAATGAAGAAGAGACAAGGAATCGCAAGGTGGAGTAGCCCCCGTTTAGGCCGGGCACCCATACAACCAAAAATAGGTTGCAGTGATAGTTTTCCATCTGTAATGGTGAATCTCTATTGACAAGGTGACGAGGCCTACTATAATCAATGCTATGCTGAAATTCAACGGGCGAAAAAACTTCAGGAGCGGTAAGCATCGAGGGACAAGGTGCGGGATTCAGGTTTGGATAAGAAACACATAACTCTTACAGCACGCCGATGGTTAAATGCTCTGTTCGCGGTTTTAATCCTGTTTGGCCTATACTTGACCAAACATTACAGCTATATTCTGTTTCACGGCCTTGCCGAATTATTTTCTATAATTATATCTTGCGGTATCTTCATCCTTGTCTGGAATACACGCCGGTTTTTGACTAACAGCTATTTTCTCCTTATAGGTATTGCCTATCTTTTTGTTGGCTTTATTGACACAATTCACACATTTGCCTATAAAGGCATGGGCATTTTTGAAGGCTACGATTCCAATCTGCCAACCCAGTTGTGGATCGCTGCACGGTATGTGGAGAGCATAACCCTTCTCGTTGCCCCATTCTTTACAGTGAGAAAACTTAAGGCAGGACAGGCATTTTTAGCTTATTCCCTTGCAGTCTTTCTCCTCCTCTTCACGATATTTTACAGGATTTTTCCTGACTGTTTTATCGAAGGGCAGGGGTTAACAGTCTTTAAAGTGTCAAGTGAATATATAATCTCGGCTATATTGTCAGTCTCTTTGGTCTTTTTATATCAAAAAAGGAGGTATTTTGATCTTTCCATAATAAAATTACTTACTGCATCTGCTATTACAGTCATTGCGTCAGAAATGTCTTTTACCCTTTATGCTGATGTTTATGGTTTTTTTAATATGCTCGGTCATATCTTAAAAATTGTTTCATTTTATCTCATGTACAGGGCAATAATCGTGATAAGCCTTGATAAACCTTACAGTATGCTTTTTAGAGATTTGTCAAAAGAGAGAGAAAAAGCACAGCAATACCTTGACGTGGCCGGAGTGGTGTTTGTTGCTATTGATCCTGATCAAAAAGTTATGCTTATCAACAGGAAGGGTTGTGAGATTTTAGGCTACGAGGAGCATGAGGTTGTCGGTAAAAACTGGTTTGATACATTCCTCTCTGATAAAGCCAAAGATGAAGTAAAAGCTGTTTTTAAAAAGTTAATGGCTGGAGAAATTGAGGCCGTTGAATACGTTGAAAACCTTATTGTGACAAAAAGTGGAGAAGAGAAAATTATTGCATGGCACAATACTACTTTGGTTGATGAAAATGGATATATTACAGGAATACTAAGTTCCGGAGAGAACGTTACCTACCGCAAACGGGCGGAAGAGAGACTGGAACAGAGCAACGTTCTGCTCGGTAAGGTCGGGCGTATGGCAAAGGTTGGGGGATGGGAGGTCGATGCTAAGACCCTGGGTCTCACCTGGACGGAAGAAACAGGCCGCATCTACGAACTGCCTCCGGGCTACACACCGCCCCTGGAGGATGGGATTAACTACTTCCATCCCGATGACCGCACGAAGTTAAAAGAAGCAGTCGGGCGTGCACTCGAAAATGGCGAGCCCTACGACATGGAGATTCGCCTGATGACGGCAAAAGGAAACCAGATCTGGGCCAGGACTATCTGTCACCCGCAACGTGTCGACGGGGAGACCGTGAAACTTCTCGGGATATTCCAGGACATCACCGAGCGTAAACTCGCCGACGACCGGATCAGGTCACTGCTCTCCGACAAGGAGCTCCTCCTCAAGGAGGTGCACCACAGGATCAAGAACAACATGCTCACGATCATGAGCCTCCTCTTAATGCAATCGGACGCGCTTAATGACCCCTCGGTCACCGCCGCCCTCGGGGATGCCAGGAACCGCGTCCGGAGCATGATGGTCCTTTACGACAAGTTGTACCGCTCCGTGGATTTCACGGAGGCGTCGGCGAAGGGGTACCTTACTCCCCTCATCGACGGGATCGCCGGTATTTTTCCCAACCGTGGACAGGTATCGATTAAGGCGCGGATCGACGACATCATCCTTGACGCGAAGACCCTGCTCCACCTTGGCATCATCGTCAACGAACTCATCACGAACACGATGAAATATGCTTTTGCCGGCAGGGACAATGGAAAGATACTGGTATCCTTTTCGACGAAGGACGACCATATAACACTCGTAATAGAAGATGACGGTACCGGCATTGCTGAACCCGATAGGCCTGATCATAACCGCAGGTCTACTGATATGGCGGCCTCCTCCGGGTTCGGGTTGCAGCTTGTAGGTATGCTCGCCCAGCAACTCGAGGGCACCGTAGATACGAAATCCTCCTCACAGGGCACCTCCTTCACCATAACCTTCCCTTACGAAGGCGGGGCCAGTGGGTGACAAGAAGATAATCCTGCTCGTAAAAGACGAAGCCTCATCGCCATCATAGAGAAAGAGACGCTCAACCGGTTTCGGCATACAGCTTGTCAACATACTCACCGTACAGCTTGACGGGACCATCCGACTTGAACGGAGGAAAAAGAGGACGAGGTTCATTCTGGAATTTGAGTTGTAAAGGTATTTGCGCACTGGCTCCGCGGCCTCTCGCTTTCATTCGGCAATTACTTCACTTTGATCAAGTTATTTTGCGGGAGGCGAAAGCCGATTGACACAAACGCATTCGTGGTCTAGACTTTGAGGCGCCGACGGAAGGGGCGAGAGCGTGTGGCCGAAAAAGGCTTTTCGAACCATGGTGGGCCGGACGTAAACCAAATCATTAAAGAAAGGCACGATGCGACGTAAACGCAGTATCCTGTTCTCGCTGATGTTTATAATTGTGATGGTCGTGACCGCCACTTCCGCCCTGTTCACCGGCCTTTTGGTTC
>CAIQJW010000171.1 GCA_903872255.1 uncultured delta proteobacterium
TTCGGTGCATCTTTTTTCGGTGCTTTCTTTGCCGGTTTCTTTTCGTCCGCAGGTGCGGCCTCTTTCTTTTCTTTCTTCGGCTTCGCTACTTTTTCTTTTACGGCTTTTGCTTTCTTCGCACCGGCGATCTTGGTAATGGTCAGTGCGCCTTTCTTGTCGTACTTCATGGCAATCGTGTCGCCAACGGTGATATCATCGCCGGTCTTGTAGCCTTTGAACTTCGCAGCGGACACGTCAAATGTCACGACATCCTTGCCCTTCTGTACACTGACACTCTTAAACACGGAATCGGTCACAGTTACCTTTCCAGCGAAACCGGCCATTGGTTTTGGTTTCGGCTTCTCCGCGGCGGGCTTTGCTGCATCTGCCGCCGGTTTCTCGTCCTTCGCCGGCTCTGCTTTCTCGGCGACGGGTTTTGCTTTTTCAGGAGCTTTCTTCTCAGGTGCAGGAGCTTTCTTCTCAGGTGCAGGCGCTGGTTTCTTCTCCTCGGCGGTGAAACCGGTGCTGACAAAAGCTATGCCAATCAGCAAGACAAGTGCAAACAATAAAACCTTTTTCATAACCCCTTCCTCCTATTTAGAATTAATGAATATTAATGCTTAAATCTTTAAACTTTTGACGGCATCATGTCAAGAGCTTTTGTTTAACGGGAGCGCTTCTACGTCAACTTTTTTTGACCATAACGGCACATGCGACGACATGATGCAGTACATAGTATATCGCCATTTTTGTGCAGACCTTTAGGCTCCTGATAACTTTTCCATATCTTTGACACAGATTCAAAAGGGCATTAAACTATGTAGACTATGAATCAATTCAAACTTAGCAGTGAGTACGAGGCCAAAGGCGACCAACCCGAGGCCATTAACAAGCTTTCCACCAACATTGTCAAAGGTATACCTCACCAGGTGCTCCTCGGTGTTACCGGATCGGGCAAGACATTTACAATGGCCAACGTGATCGAGCGCGTTAACAGGCCAACGCTCATCATTTCCCACAACAAGACTCTGGCTGCCCAGCTTTACGCAGAATTCAAGATGCTTTTTCCGGAAAATGAGGTCCATTTTTTCGTAAGCTACTACGATTATTACCAGCCTGAGGCATACATTCCGTCGAGCGATACTTTTATCGAAAAGGACTCATCGATCAACGAAGAGATCGACCGGCTGAGGCTCCTCGCGACCAATGCGCTTTTCGAACGGGAAGATATTATTATAGTTGCCAGCGTCTCGTGCATTTATGGTATCGGTTCCCCGGAAACATATTACGGAATGCTGCTCCACATCGAAGAAGGACAGGCCATCGAGCGTCAGGCAATACTCAAAAAGCTCGTTCAATGCCAGTATGAGCGAAATGATATTGATTTTTACAGGGGAAAGTTCCGGGTCCGAGGCGGAACGATCGACATATATCCCCCGTATGAAGAAGACAGGGCGTACAGGATCGTTCATGACGAAGACCGCATTTCATCCATCATCAGCATCGACCCCTTAACGGGAAGATCCCTTGACAGGTTCCGCCGGTTAACAATATTCCCCACATCCCATTACGTTATGCCGAGGGAAACCGTGGATCGCGCCATCCTGTCAATTAAAGAGGAATTGGACCGGCATCTTCAACTGTTGAGGTCCCAAAAAAAGCTCCTTGAAGCGCAGCGGCTCGAGATGCGGACCAGGTATGATCTCGAGATGCTTGCCGAACTCGGGTATTGTTCCGGCATTGAGAATTACTCACGCCATTTCACGGGAAGGTCGCCCGGTGAACCGCCGCCTACCCTCATGGACTATCTACCCAAAAATTCCCTGATAATGATCGACGAAAGCCACGTTTCCATGCCTCAGTTGGGTGCCATGTACCGTGGAGACAGGTCACGCAAAACGACGCTGGTTGAACACGGTTTTCGGCTTCCTTCAGCCCTTGATAACCGCCCCTTGACATTTGAAGAATTTGAGGCGCGCGAAAAGCAGGTCCTTTATATCTCGGCAACCCCGGCCCAGTATGAACTGACAAAATCCTGCGGACACGTGGCGGAACAGGTCATACGCCCGACCGGCCTTATGGACCCCGAGATCATAATCAAGCCGGCAAAGAACCAGGTTGATTCTTTGATCGTCGAGGTCAGGCAGACTATAGAAAAAAAAGAACGTGTCCTCGTAACAACCCTTACCAAGCGCTTCGCCGAGGACCTGACCGATTTTCTGCTCGACAAGGGTATTAAAGCCAAATATTTGCATTCCGACATTGATACCCTTGAAAGGGTCGCCATTGTCAGAGACCTTCGGTTGGGAAAATTTGACGTCCTTGTGGGCGTTAACCTCCTGCGTGAGGGGCTTGATCTCCCGGAAGTGTCCCTCGTTGCCATTCTCGATGCCGACAAGGAGGGATTTTTGCGTTCTCAGACCGCCCTTATTCAAACGTGCGGGAGGGCCGCCCGCAATCTGAACGGCAAAGTGATCATGTTTGCCGATACAATAACTGCGTCCATGCGCCGGGCCATCGACGAAACCGGGCGTAGGCGGGACGTTCAGCGCGCATATAACGAAAAGAACGGGATAACACCTGAGGGTATCAAGAAGTCGATCGTTGATGTCCTGTCGTCTATCTATGAAAAAGACTATTACGAAGCTCCTAATGATCTCGTCGACGCGAGGGCCTTAAAACCGAAGCAGCTCTCAAAAATGGTCAGGAGGCTTAAAAAGGAGATTGCTCAA
>CAIQJW010000172.1 GCA_903872255.1 uncultured delta proteobacterium
ACCTAGTTTTCATACATTACCCTCCTTTATACTGGGGTCGAATCTTTTTCTTGACAAATACACCCGCCCCGATCATTTTGCCGCATGTCCCGCCCTTTGAGGATACATTACTAGAGCGCCGTTTACCACATTACCTGCAGAGGGAACGCACGGCAGGGCATCTTCACGGATTGATTATGACCGCAGAAAGTTTATCCATGGCGGGATGAACGGCCGGGAGATCTGGGAAATGCCGGGTGTCGACTACGGCACCGTCAGCATATCCAGAAAGAGGCTCCCGGACAAGATGAAGCATGATAGGAAGTTCGGCAGTCGTTTCCGGCAACGGGATGATGTGCTTCAAAAACCTGATTGGGCAACAGGCCGTAAAGATTTGACCCCATAAGCTCACAATAACTACCGAGCATAAAGATTTCATGCATACTCCTGTCTGTAGATATTTGTTGCTGCTAAACGTTTAACGAACTGTATTATTTTCGATGACAACAATGTCAAGAAAATAATAGGTCCATTGGTGAGTCGGAAATTAATATATGTAGTGAGGAGGGGTTATAAGGGATACGCAAAATGTATAATCAGTTGACAGAAAACTTTATTTAATGCAAGTTGTCAGTTAGCATAAAAGGACTAATAAAAAGCTATTCGGTTTTCCATGATCAACGATTCACAAATCTGTTTCTACTCAGTACTTTTGACTGATCAGTTGAGGAAATTGAAATGGAGGCTATTTGAACGAGCAACAACAGACGATAGAGGTTACGGAAGACGACTATAGGACATTCGTAGGCAAGAACGCTGACAAATATCTAAAACGATTTGGAAAGTTCTCCGTCTCGGGCTCGGACAGCTTTGCTGCTACCTGGCATTGGCCTGCCTGCTTCTTTGGACCTTTATGGATGTTCTATAGAAAGCTTTATGCATGGGGTTTTCTTACGGGTCTGATTGGCGTGTCTTTTTCTGTTTTGTCGAAAATGGCCGTTGGCGATACACCATGGGAAATCCTATTTGAGATACTTAACGTCTTGACGGCAATCCTATGTGGGCTATTCGGGTATTACCTGTATTTTAGACGTGTAAAGAAGAAAATACTCCGTGTCAAATTAGAAGCCGCCTCAAAACAGATGCCTTATACACTTTCGCAAATTGGCGGTGTGCAAATGTGGGTACCCGCAGTAATCATTATCATCTTCATTATGGGGATCGTTCTTGCGATAGCGCTTCCGGCGTACCTACATTACAGGAAATCAGCAGAAGCAACGAGGAGCACACAAAGCAACGTACCGCAACAGGGAGGTGTAGCAGCAACCCAAGGAGGCACAGAGAGCGTTCCTCGTTAGATAGACCTCAAAGAAGTGGTATTGCAGCGGCCCCAGATCCGTGATAAAGATGATTTTGAACCACCCGAAAAACTGGCAAAGTAAAACATGGCGTAACCAACCAATATCATGAGGACAAGCAGGATATGTTACGTATAGTACCTACGAAGCAAGTATTGGGCACAAAAACAAAGGTCGCTGATTACCATACGAAAGAGAGCAGGCGAGCATCTACCGCGCGGGCAGCCATACCCGGAACGTGAGTACGAACCTCGTTCCATCCTCCCGTTCGATCCGGAGGGATCCTTCAAGCTGCTCGGCAAGTATATTAACAAGCTGCAGCCCGAACCCCGTTGCGGTTTCGATGTTAACCGATTCCGGGAT
>CAIQJW010000173.1 GCA_903872255.1 uncultured delta proteobacterium
CCTGAGGGCCGCATTTGTCTCTTTCAATGTTTCCGATTGGGCCATTAACTGTCTTTCATTTTCCTGCAGCATATCCATCGTTCGTTTTTGCTCGGTTATATCACGGCAGCTTCCGCGGTACCCTTTAAATTTACCGCTCTTATCGAAATACGGTTTGCCGCTCGCTTCGATCAGAACGATGGCGCCATTTTTATGTACAGCCGGGATCTGCAGGGATGCGAATGGCTTGCGGTCGACCATAAACCTTTTCAAGACAGGAATCATGTCGGGGGTCATAAAATCATAAGGGGGCTTGCCCAGAAATTCTTCCGGCTGGTATCTTAAATCTTCATAGATCCTGGGGCTGACGTATGTATGCGCAAAATCTTCGTCTGTCTCCCAAACCCATTCCACGATCGATTCCACGAGCGCGAGATACTGTTCTTCTTTTTCTTTTCGCCTGATTATCTCCTGGTTCATGTCATGGGTGCGTTCGGCAACCAGCTTTCCGAGATGATCGCGATGCATTGTAAGTTCTTCGGGAAACGGGTAAACAGCGGCTATATTCGTGATCGATGATTTGAAATCTTCGGGCGATTCATATCCCATCATTGCAGCCGCTGCCGGATTTACATTAAAAGGTCTGCCATCGGCGTCGATCTGGAATATACCTTCAATGGCATTTTCAAAAACTCCCCGATATTTATGCAGTTCTTCCTTCAGCTCTTTTTCCGCTAATTCCAATTCGGCAATGCGCTTGTTAAGTGCTGAACTCTCGTCACGTGTATCCCTGGCGTTGCCCATAACAATCCTCAAAACGTTTATAAAATCACATCCCCGGTATGGGGACGGACACCATGCTATCACAAGCCGGTGCCCGCAGGAAAGCTGTAATTCTAAAGCATACAAAATTGATCCAAAAACAGAAACAGGTTGATATCGGTACAAATTTGTTACATATTGTTGCCATGGTCTTTGAACACGTATCGGGGAACCGTTGAGCATTCACAGCTATGAAGAACTGGCCGCGCTGCATGCCATAGCTAAGATCCTGGCGCAGCCGACAGATTTGCGCGAAGAGCTCGAGCAGATCCTGAACGAAATGCATTCACGCCTCGGGATGCAGCGGGGAATGATATCCCTTTTCGACCGGGAAAAAAACGAGGTCTGGCTCGACATTGCCCACGACGTCGACATAGAGGGAATGGACGTATCATACAAACCCGGGGAGGGCATAACCGGTGAAGTCGCCCAGTCGGGGCGTCCCATGGCCGTTGCGAATCTCGGGCGCGCCAAGCACTTTCTTGACAGAACCGGAGCGCGGCGCAACCTCAACCGATCAGAACTGGCATTTTTATGCGTTCCAATTATGTACGATAATCAGGTCGTCGGGGTGCTTTCAGCCGATAAGGTGGCGCGCGAAGTGGAAGATCTCGATAAGGAGCTGGCGATGCTTGCCGCGGTCGCCCAATTGATCGCAAAATCCGTGCACATACGGGCGCTCGAAGAAGAGAACAAGCGATTGAAAAAACTCGTCGGCACCCCGCGGGCGCCGTCACTCGATATAATCGGTCATTCCAAGGTCATGCAGGATGTCTTCGCACTCGTCGCCCAGGTTGCCGATTCGCGAACGACAGTCCTGATAACGGGAGAGACGGGGACCGGAAAGGAACTCATAGCCCAGGCGATCCATATGAATTCATCCCGGAAGAAAGCCCCCTTCGTTCAAGTCAACTGCTCGGCGATCCCCGACACGCTTATTGAAAGCGAGCTCTTCGGCCACGAAAAAGGCGCATTCACAGGCGCCCTGCACCAGCGCAGGGGGCGATTCGAAGAGGCAAACAACGGTACCATCCTCCTCGATGAGGTGGGCGAATTGTCGGCAGCGGCCCAGGTAAAGCTCTTGCGGGTTTTGCAGGAAAAAAGGTTCCAGCCGCTCGGCTCATCGCGGGTCGTAACGGTAAATGTCCGCATCGTTGCGGCAACAAACAGGAACCTCGAACAGGACATCGAGGCCGAGCGTTTCAGGGCCGACCTGTATTATCGCCTCAATGTTTTCCCGATATATATGCCTCCCTTGCGCGAGCGGGGCAGCGACATCATCCTTTTGGCAGACCATTTTGTCCTGAAATATGTCCGGGAGATGGGTAAGGATGTAAGAAACATATCGACCGCTGCCATTGAGGCTTTCCTGGCCCATAAATGGCCGGGAAATGTCCGGGAGCTTGAGAATTGCATCGAGAGGGCCGTTCTCCTGACGAATACGGAAACCATCGATATCATGCATCTGCCTCCCTCCCTGCAGGTCAGGGGAATAAACGGAGACAAGAAAGATTCCGGCAAGCTGTCATCCCTCGTCGAGGCCCAGGAGAGGGCGCTCATCATAGATATGCTCGAAACAACCAGAGGCAACCAAACCCAGGCCGCAAAAATGCTCGGCACCACAAAACGGATCATTCAATACAGGATAACAAAACTCGGCATCGACCCGAAGGCGTTTAAGAAGAAGACGGGTAATAGGTAATGGGTTATGGGTAATGGGATCCCGGGTACACACATTGTCGTAATTCCGGGTTTGGAGACTGTGTCGCAATCCCCGCACCGCCGTCATCCCCCACTCGCCGTCATCCCGGTTTACCGGGATGACGGCGGGGAGTTGGCGACACGGTCCTTTCGCCGGGATGACGGCTGGCGGAGCGAATGCCCGCGTTTTATCAGTTAAAAAAGCAGATCATTTTCTGATCGACTATGTCCGACGCCAGGACGAGTTTCTTTTTACTTACATCGTAGACGCGGACAATGTCGGCATATTCGGGGTTGCCCGGGACAAGCTCCTCCAGTATGTTCGGGAGTGCTTTGAGCAAGGACAGGTTGAATATGACGTCCTCCTGTTCGGGGTAGACGGCCATATAAAAAATATCCATTTCTACCATGTCCTGGAAGAAGTGGGTGCCGAAGGAAAGGTCCGGGATGAGGCTCCCTTCTTTATATGAAATCTCGCCTATGGCCGCTACGTTGTTTATCTCGGAAAAGGTCACCGGCACACCCATTGCCGGGGTTGTCGTTCCCCATCTTCCCGGACCCAAAAGGACCGTCGGCAATTCATCCCTGCCCGGGATGGTTTTGTTGATCTTCCCTACCAGACGGGCAATGCTGTATTTCTGGGAAAGCTGCAGGCCGGTATAACCCTTGGGATCGATGTAGATAATGCGGGCGATGTTTTTCAAGACGCTGCCCCCCATGAAGTTGCCTTCCTGCCTTAACAGTATCTTGTTTTTCTTTATGTTGGCAGGGATCTCGGCAGGGGTATAGGCTTCTTTTGTCTGGAACGGCCTGCATTGCAGAAGGTTCACCTGGACCTTGCCTTCGGAATTGAAATTCCCGGTAAACTCTATATCGACCGGGTAATCATAGACAGATTCGAGGCGCTTGAGCATCTTCGACATGAGATCGGGGAATTCCGTCGAGGAAAGCAATTCGTCAAAAGTAAGTATCCATATATCTTTATACCTGCCTAGCGCTCTCATCCGTTCGCTTGCCTCGCCGTCTCGCGTGGCAATAAGGTCGAGGTGCGCGTCGGTATCGTCACCGAGCAGATCGGCGGACGGCAGGGACTCGAAAAGGTTTTCTTCCAGGTTAAGGACGTCAACGTAATGCTGGGAAAAACGCGCCGAGTCCTGCGGCCTGTCAAAAGGTTTTATCGCGGGATTATCGAGAGCGACGATGCGGGGATAATCATTTTCGATGCGGTTCACGGCCCGCGTGCCGAGCCCGAAGACAAGCCTCAGCATTCCCGCCCTGGGGTCGAGCCCCTTTTGCCAGACGAACGTATTGTACGACAGGCCGACACCTGCCAGTTCGGGAAAGAAGTAGTGCTTGCGGTGCGAACCGGAGACGCGCTGGACTAAAAGGGCCATCTGCTCGTCCTCGTGGTCGAGGCCTCTCTGGAGACGGTATGTCAGGGCATCCGTGCTCATGGTGCTCGCGAATATCTTTTTTACCGTTTCTTCGAATTTCTCGAAACGCTCCTCGGGGGAACCCTGATTCGCGCAAAAATAGCTCTCGTATTTGCCGGCAAACGCGTTGCCGAAGGCATCCTCGAGAAGGCTGCTTGACCTTACAATGATCGGCGACTGACCGTAATATTCGAGCATAAGCTGAAAAGGTTCCAGGACCTCTTCGGGGAATTTCCCTTTCAACATCTTCTCTTTCAACTCAATGGCGCTTTCGAAATAATTCTCTTTGGTCTTGTGGGACATAAGCGTCATCCACAGGCCATTCTGGACAATGAACGAGTAGAATACGTCCGACCCGATATAGAACGAGTCGTGCATTTCGAGGTGCCCTGACCAGTCGAATGCCGGGTCCTTGCGCAGGATGTTGCGCGAAAGCAGCATCCCCGTCGATTTGCCGCCAACGAAGCCGGTCCCGATAAGGCGCTCTTTTATCTCGATAAGGTCTTCCAGCCTGAAGTGGTCCCTGACGAGGGACAGCATCCTTTTTTCCTTGCTGATCATGACGCGGGAGAGCTGTTCCACCATCTGCTGTTTATCTTCACTGTCTGGCTCATCGAGCATGTCCCGGGCCTGCATGAATATCCGGTCCCAGTAATCGAGGTTCCTCTCCGGTCCGGACGTGCTTGCCAGGTTCAGATAGGAAAATATGTTCGACGCGTCGGCGCTGTTGAGGATGGGGACAAATTCATCCCCCTCCATGAGATGGGGGAGGAACATTGTCGGAGAGTAGCGCTGCCATGCCTTTACAGGGTGTATGCAAAGCTTGCCGTGGTAATTGTAAACATCGAGAAGGACCTGCGTCGTCTCCCTGATGCGGGCGATCGTCTTGAAGGAATGCCGGTTCCTGAGGATCGCAAAATACGCGACCGTGTTCAGCTCAAAAAGATACGGGCAGGTAATGACGAAAAAATTGCCGATCATAAGGTCGGTGGCCCATGTGAGCAATAGGTCCGACAGGCAGTCAAATACATAAAAGACATCGCGCCCTTCCTGCCGGATAATGTAGTGGACCTGTGTGGAAAAAGATTCGAAACCGATATCTGCGTTGAGCTTATAGATGACAACCTGCCCGCTCGATTCGACGATCGGCGGGTGCTGCGCGAACCGCATGTAAACGACACGCCGCCCTTTTTCCAGGGCTTCTTTTATATAGGGGTCAACGAAACGTTTGTAATCGTCGATATTTTCGACCTGGAAGACGACATTGTCGCCCATCTGCAGGTAATTAAGTGTTTTATCGAGGCCATGGATACCTGTGCCAACCCCGGATAGAGGTTTCATAATTCACCACCAATACTGTTCATACCACAAACCTTATCGCATAAGGCGGGTGTTTTTTCAAAACAGAGCACTAACATGTTTCGCTTAAGCCGTCATTGTTTTTCTTGACAGCCGCAGCCTTGAACGGCCGTATCTTTCTATAGACATCCTTGGGGTCTTTCTTCGTCCCGTCGACGGTCAGAAGCCTGTCTATGGTTATGCCGAACAGCTTCTCGTTTTCCTTGAGGTATGGCTCGATCAGCCCCCAATCGGCATCGGTCATCGCGGCGTATTCCCCGCCGTTTAGCTGCTCATCGACCAGTTTCTTCCGCGGGTCGCGGACATACATCGAACCGCCGGATGCAAGCGAGAAAATGTTCGATCCGGGATACGGCGTCTCATACTCTAAGATCGAGCCGTCCTCATCATTGAAGCCGATCCCGTTTAAGACCACAAAGCCGCCGCCGTTTAACGGATCGCCTGCCATAAAGGATTCGGCGAGATAATCGAGCGCCGTACCGTTGATGACGACCCGCGGTCTGCCGACCGCGTTGATGAGAGGCCTTCCTGCCGCGTTGCCCATAATATAGGCAACCCCGCCCTTGGCGCCGTACATAAATGTCTGACCGACGTCGCCGAAGACGACCAGTTTCCCGTCTTTCATGATCTGGCAAAGCTGGTCCTGCGCATTGCCGTGAACGTAGATCTCCATACCGTCAATTCCCGAAGCCAGGTAATCGCCGGACGCACCGTACACGTCTATCCTCACATCTTCGGTAGACGCGCCGAAACCGCACCCGGTGAACCGCTGGCCGCGGTACTTATAAACTATGAAACGCTTCCAGCCCGATTTATAGGCCTTGACTATCATTACGGCATCGCAATCATCGCCTTCCGGCTGAAAATGCTCGGCGTCAATTACAAGTATTTTTTCGTCATTGCGGGGCGCACGGAGCTCACCCCTTGTTTTAAAATCAATGCGGCTGAAAAGCCCGTTATCCGGTCCGGTGATTATGGGAACTGAGTCAAGGATAGAATCCAGCGCTATCTTGACGATATGCAAAAGCGAGCTTCGTTTTATCGAACCGGTGTTAAATCTGCGATCAGAGAGAAAAGTGAGCGCTTCGATGGCAGCCTGCCGGCAATCGCCGTTCCTGTCGGCGTATCTTCTTATCTCTTCTATGCAATATCTGAGCTGATCGGGAGCAAGGACGGCGATGCTGCCCTTCATGAATTCAAACAGCTTCTCGGCAATGACCGAACTGTCGGCCGTTGAAAACAGGGCATTGAGATCTTTCGCCCGCCCTAGATCATCACCGGCCGTGATAACGGCTTTCGATACATCGCAGACCGCCTTGTCTTTCGGGGTTTCGATCACCTTTCCGAACTTGTCGGTGCAGATGAGTTTCATGCCCTCTTCGGTATCTTTAAGACTGAAGATGAAGGAGCCGCCGTCAGTATAGCTGCCTCCGCGGGCGTTCCAGTACTTGTCGGCAATGGGCCGGAAGCGGGCATCTTCGCGCTCGAGCGAGATGAGCGTCGCGTCTATCGCCTGTTTTTCCGAGCATATGAGGCCGATCTGGACATCGCCTTCCTGCAGGGCAAAGACCTGCGGGCGAAGCATGGCTGTATCCGTGATGCCTATCAGCTGGAACTGGTCGTTCTTCACGTCGTTGCGTGCAATGATGAAAAACCACGGCCCGTCAGGCGAAGCGTTGACATGATGCGTCTGGATGGCCTTGTACAATGCCTGTTTATCCGCCGGCAGCATATCGAAGTCCATCTCCGATGTCGGCGCCATGGCCTCGATGAGATATTCCAGCGGGTACTTGTATACCCTGCTCCAAAGATCGAGAAGCAAAGCGGCCTCTTCCGTGTCTGTCAGGAACAGAGGGTAGTAATTACGCTGCTTCAGGTATTCATTTACTGACTGATAGTTCGCGAAATCTCCATTGTGAACCAGGGCTTCGTTAAGGGCGCTGAAGGGATGACATCCGCCGGGATGCCAGACGCGTCCCCGCGTCGGATAGCGCTGGTGGGCGAGCCATGCATGGGCCTTGAAATCATCGAGCTTATAGTACCTGACGACATTCTCCGCGTATCCGACTATCTTCAGGATCATCATGTTCCTGCCGTGGGACATGACAAATGCCTTCTTCTCGCCGAGTGACGCGTAGTAACGGGTATTTATCCTGAAACTGTTCTGATACACGAACTCATCTTCGGCCTCGCGGCGCTCAAGAGATCCAAAGCCGTTCTTCCCGATAAAATCGTCGAGAACATCGTCTTTTACCCGCACAAAGTACCGCACGACGTCGGGAGGCCTTACGTCGAGGCCGATCGAACGATGGTCGTCTATGGTGTCGAGCTTTTCCTCTTTATCGATCGTAAAATACGGTTTTATGAACGTGTCTTCGATCTCGGCGCGAACGGATGGATCGAGAAGCGCTATGTGGAGCATATAATCATCCCGGAGGACCTGCCTCGACACGCCGAGCGCTTCAGGGACAAAACCGACTGCGCCTATTCCCCCGCCTTTTCCGTTGCCCCTGTTGTGCATCTGTGCCGACGGCTCGAAAATGTTCTTTCCTGTAACCGGGATCGAACTGATAAAACCGGTGACCCCGCAGCCGCCCTCTTCTTCCGTGTTGGGAAGAAGGGTAGGAACCTCTCCCAATATCCCGGCACGTGAAAATAATATTTTTTCGGCATTATCCCTTAGCATTGGTATTTACCCCGTTTATTTACTGTAATCTATGTGCTCTAAAAGGTCAGTGCGCCCTACGAGTTCGCGCACGCTTCTCATCCCGAACCTCTGCAATATCTCGACCAGCTGAACATTCCAGGCGTGGTACATATTGGTCAGGCGCTGGGTTGCCCAATCCTCGTTGAAGAGGTCCGCAAGGACCGAGTCGGTTGAAGCGATGCCCCGCGCACATCCGCGGCCGGATTCGCAATTCCCGCACCGGACACATTCCAGGGAGACCATTTCTGCAGTACCGATGACGCAGCCGTCAGCGCCCAAGCAAATGGCCTTGGCAAGATCATGGGCTGTCCGCACACCACCTGATGCGATAAGGGTTATCTCGTCACGAACTCCTTCTTCTTTCAGAAAATTATGGACCTTCGTTATTGCGTACTCGATCGGCATTGCAATATTTTTCTTCGCAATGTCAGGCGCAGCGCCGGTGCCGCCGTATCCGCCGTCAATATGGATGATATGTGCGCCGGCATAATACGATCCTACGGCGACCATATCCACGTCATTCGGGGTCGATACCTTGACCGAGATCAGGGCTTTCGGGTTGATCTCCTTGATCCAGTCGATATGCTTCTTATGGTCTTCGATCGAATATACGCTGTGGAACGGGAAAGGAGAAAAGAGCGGTGAACCCTTTACGGCCTCGCGCATCCTGGCAACGCTTTCGGTATTCTTTTCGCCGAGCAGGTGCCCGCCAAGGCCCGGTTTCGCGCCTTGCGCATACTTAAACTCGATGATCTTCACACGCTGTATCGTCTCTTCACGCACACCGAAGAGACCGGTTGCCACCTGGGTTATAACATGGTCATCGTAAGGTGTGAGCATCTCGGGGTAGCCGCCCTCGCCCGTACACGTAAAGGTATTCCAGATCTCGGCGTTGCGGGCTTTCGATACCATCGTCGGGAGGCTCACCGACCCGAAGGACATTCCCCCTCCGTAAACCGGGGTGGATATCATGATATTGACACGGCCGTCATTGCGCCTGTTGAGCGGGATCTCCGTCGATATCTCGAATTTATCCAGCTTCGGGCGGCCGGAGGGGAACTTGAGGCGGAGTTTGTCAAAGCCTCCGCCCGAATTGCCGATATCATATTCAAGGTCGGTCCGTTCGGGGGGATAGCCTGTCTCCGCCATTATCCACGTTGCGGTGATCATATCCGCTGTCCAGCGGTAATCGCCGAGCGTTTCATACATCGGGTTGAGCGACACCGACAGGGCCTTGCGCGGGCATCGGTCAACGCAATAAAAATCATTCTTGCTGCAATCAAACCCGATGCACTTGTAATCGATCGGGGGCCTCACTTTATTATGCCCCTCGAGCCTCTCATGGACCCCATGCGGGCATGATTTGGCGCATGTGCTGCAATTAATGCACGCGTTCGATCTCGTCACCTTGTATTTCGGGACTTGATGTTTGAATCGGGACGGCATCGGGTTAATTTTTACGGTTGATGGTTTCATAGGCTTACCGTCTCACTTTTTTTAAATAATTTTCCGAATGTATCGGCGTCTATCTCTTCATAGAATATGGCCCTTCCGGTCTCTCCGCGAAGGCGCCTCGCCTCGCGGATACCCATCGCTCCCATGACTTCGAGGAGCTGGGAATGCCAGGCACCCATGAGGTTTACCATCCGCTGCGTTATTGTGCCTACCGAGAGGGATTCGACCCCTTCCGCAAAGACCAGTATCTTTTCCGGCTCTTCGTATAATCTCGTGCCGAGAGCGATAAGCAGGGGGATATCTATGGCTGTCAGGTCCGCGCCGCATATCATAGCCTTCGGCACATGTTCCGCCATCGCGATCCCGCCCGAAAAAAGGATCGACACTTCGTCGCGGACCCTTTCATCGACGAGCTTTAGATGAACGGCACGGATCACATCACGGGAAAGAAGGGGGGGGTTTTCTGCGTCAACCGTACCAATTTCAATGCCACGGTAATCGGCAACAACGTGAATGATCTCCGCGCCGTTTTGCGCGAGCTTAAGGACGGCGTCTTCCACGGACCGCGTCGCGGGAATTCGGACCATGGTCAATATGCTGCCCAGCTTTTTTATCTTTTCTATAATTGCGGGGAGCGTTTTTTCCATCTCCTCGTCATACTCGAGGGCCACTATCCGTACCGACCGGATAAGGTCCAGGTTTGCATCGATGTCCTTATAAGACATCAGCGGGATAATGTTCTTCATCTCGCCTTTGACATCCGGCGTAATATCTTTTGGGGACAATATCACAAATGTATTCAGTTTTGCCGCAGCCTTGATGATGCCCGCTCTAATATTCGCACCGAGCTCTTCGTACGGGAAGTCAAAGACGATGGGAATGGGGACATCGATCGTATTTTGGACCTCGGAAAGCATTTTGCCATTTTCATCAAACACGAGGTGGTTAAGCTTTCTTCCCAGTTCGACTGACGTGCTTATATATTCCCGCCCGTGAATGCCGTCGCGTGTCGGGCGAACGATCTCGGACATGTCCGTCCACATTCCGTCAAATCCCGGCCCGGTGAACGGGCCGCGGTAACCGGCGCCGGAAACGGGGACCTTTCCGTCTTCCGCCTGTTTCCACAGGGTTATGAACATGTCCGGCTTCCAGTACGAGCCCCCCATGTTCAGGAAATCCCCGTCGAGCGACTTTTCGAGTGCACCGCGCGGGCATTCCTGAATACACCGGAAGCAGTTTCGGCATGTGACTGTGCTCGGCAGCGCCATTTTGCGCGAATCGCCGTCCCTGCCGCGTTTGTGCACTTCGTATATGCATACTTTTGTGCATCTGCCGCAGTTAATGCAGTTCTCTCCCCGTTCGATCCTGAACTTGTGAATATACTCGAGTTCGAGGGGTGTGACTTTCGTGTCGATGTGATATTTTTTTGGCATATGTCATTTCCCGATATAATTTTTTTGAGCATTCATGCTTAATTGTTCCTGTCGACCATTTCCCAGTATTCCGTGCTTGCGTCGACCTTTTTTATAAACTCGTCTATCTTTTCAGCCGGCCGGCCGCCATTTCGTGATTCGATCCTTTTTTCCAGCGCATCCCAGAGGTTCATGAGTTCGAGGTTCGTCTGGCAGATCTCTTCGCACGCCCTGCAATGCATGCACATAAAGACCCTCTCGGCCTCTTCGCCTGTTATTGGTTTGCCCTCGATCAGCTTTTTGGCCAGTTCGATCTTTCCTTTGGCCGTCATCTGCTCATTGCCGGTCACGAGATAGGCCGGGCAAACTGCGATACAGTTTCCGCATTTTGCGCAGGCATGCGTCATCAATTCGAAATCAAGGTCGTCGACCTTCTCAACCTTGCCCAACAGGCCGGTTGCGAGTTTCCCGACGACAGGTGCCAGAATGGTAAGGGCGCTGATCCCGAAATTCAGGATAGAGGGCCTGAAGGCGTAAGACGGCATGTTTGATCCTACCCGGAAGAATTTGCCCGGGTTCATGATATTGTTCGGGTCTACCTTCGCCTTATAAGCCAGTAGTTCCTTTTTCTGTTTATCGCTGTACAGGTAATTGATAAACCCCGCGTTCCAGATGCCGAGGCCGTAGGGCTCTGCACCGTTCTTGACCGCGGCTTTTGTAAGGATCATCGTGAGCGGCAGGTCGATATAGTATTTAGCTTTACGGGAATCGCACAGGAAGTTGGTCATGATGAGCGCTTTCTTATTATCGAGGATATACGAATCGACAAATATCTCGACACCGAAGTATGAACCCAGTTTTTTGGCCTCCTGGATAAAATTCGCGGCCGCTCCTATCGGTATAATATTCTCGCTCGCCAGGATCGTGGGGCCGAGCCGTTTCGTTTTCATACCGAAGAGGCGCTCATTCCACAAATAACTTGCGACATACTTCGGCGCCTCTTCAACCTGATAATTTTTTTTGATGAGGTCCATGAATTCCGCATCATCCTCATCGGTTCCGAACTCTATGAGAACGGCGGCGCTTTTTTTAAATTCCTGCAGATGCATGACCTTGTTGATATCGTCGAGATGGCTTGCATCCAAGAACCGGATCACGTTCGGCCGGAGTTTATCAGCCTGGCTGGAACCCGTGAATTGCCCAATGAATGAAAAGGCATCCCCGTCGCTCGCGAAGTAGAAAAGGTGCGGACAGGACGCGGCCGGGGCGTCGCGCAGTTTCAGGTTCACCTCGGCGATTATTCCGAAAAGGCCCTCCGTCGAGACATAATGGGCAAATTCGGGATCGGTGGGCGTCAGTTTTTTTAATTC
>CAIQJW010000174.1 GCA_903872255.1 uncultured delta proteobacterium
AGGAACGAAGTGAGCATGAATATAAAGAGGCTCATGGAGATTGGATGTTACCGGGGCTTAAGGCACCGGAGAAGCCTTCCTGTTCACGGGCAGAGAACGCGGACAAATTCCCGGACCCGAAAAGGCCCGAGAAAAACTTCGATGAAACGAAAATAACGACGAGGTGGCGTAAATGGCGAAAGTCAGAAGAGCTGGAAAAAAGAAAGTCAAAAAGAATATCCCCGTCGGCGGAGCATATATACAGTCAAGCTTTAATAATACCATTATCACGATAACTGACCCTCAGGGCAATGTCGTGTCCTGGTCAAGCGGCGGAGTGGTCGGTTTTAAAGGTTCGAGAAAAAGCACCCCGTTCGCTGCGCAGTTGGCTGCTGAAAATGCCGCGAAAAAGGCGATGGAGCATGGGCTCAGAACAGTGGATGTCTATGTAAAGGGCCCCGGGGCGGGACGCGAAGCAGCCCTTCGGGCACTGCAGAGCGCCGGATTGAAGATACACCTCATCCGCGACGTTACGCCCATTCCTCATAACGGGTGCAGACCGCCGAAACGCAGAAGAGTTTAAAGGAGGCAGAATTGTCACGATACGTAGGACCTATATGCAAATTATGCCGCCGGGAAGGCATAAAGCTTTTTACAAAAGGCGAGAGATGCTACACCGAAAAGTGTGCGATCGAAAAAAGGAACTATCCCCCCGGCCAGCACGTTGATACAAAGGGAAAGGTCATGGAGTACGCCACACGGCTCCGCGAGAAACAGCGTGCCCGCAGGATTTACGGGCTCAGCGAAAAACAGTTTAGAAGATTCTTCACAATGGCCGAGCGCAAAGACGGGATCACCGGTACGAATTTTCTCGTCCTTCTCGAGAGAAGGATCGACAATATGGTGTTCCGCCTTGGTTTTGCGACATCACGCGCTGAGGCGCGCCAACTTGTTTCGCATAAACATATTGCGGTAAACGGCAGGACCGTGAATTCATCTTCGTACCTCATTAAGGTCGGGGATGTCATAGAGGTCAGGCATAAAAGCCTGCCTTCCGTGATAAATGCCCTGGAATCGGTTGTACGCAGAGGAATCCCTGCATGGATCGACCTTGACAAGGATAACATGAAAGGTACAATAAAATTATTCCCGACACGTGACGATATATCATTGCCTATTAAAGAACAGCTGATCGTAGAATACTATTCCAGGTAGTTACTACCCCAAGGAGGGTACATGCCTATGTTTGAAAAAAACTGGCAGGAGCTTATCAGGCCAACCAAGATCGAGATAGAGAAGAAGGAGAACGATTACGTCAAGTTCTCCACCGAACCTTTCGAAAGAGGGTACGGTGTAACTATCGGCAACTCTCTTCGCAGGGTATTGCTGTCCTCGATCATGGGAGCTGCTATAACATCGGTCTGGATAGAATCTGTCGACCACGAATTTTCTACCGTTCGCGGAGTCAAGGAAGATGTGACCGAGATCATTCTGAACCTGAAAAAGGTCGTTATCAGGATGACCGACGATAAGCCTGCTCTTTTAAAAATTGATGTTAAAGGTAAAAAAGATGTTAAAGCGGGTGATATCACCCATGACGGCGGTGTGGACGTCGTTAACCCGGACCTGCACATTGCCACATTATCCGCTGACTCAAGACTCTATATGGAATTGAAGGCGAGGCTGGGTCGCGGCTATCAGCCGTCCGAACTGAACGTCGATGACGCGGAGCCTATCGGCACCGTACCGATCGATGCGATTTTTTCTCCCATCCGAAAGGTGAGCTATAACGTAAGCCAGGCTCGAGTTGGCCGCCGTACAGATTACGATAAGCTGACCATGGAGATCTTTACCGACGGCAGCGTTGACCCGCTCGATGCCCTTTCATTTGCAGCCAAGATCATAAAGGAGCAAATGAGGATCTTCATCAATTTTGATGAGATTGAAGAAACAGAGTCCGCAGAAGAAAGAGGACAGGAAAAGACCGACTTCAACGAGAATCTTTATCGCAGCGTTGACGAACTTGAACTGTCGGTCCGAAGCGCGAACTGCCTGAAGAATGCAGACATAAAATATATAGGCGAACTTGTCCAGAAGACCGAGCAGGAAATACTCATGACCAAGAACTTTGGTAGGAAATCCTTGAATGAGATAAAGGAGATTCTCTCTTGCATGGGGCTGCGGCTTGGTTTAAAATTAGACACTTTTCCTTTCCGAGAAGAACTTGATAAGATGGTTCTCAAGAAAAAAGATCACATGTAGGGGTTGACAATGAGGCATCAGAACAGAGTCAAAAAATGAATCGGACCAAGAGCCACAGAAAGGCATTGTTCATGAACCTTGCCAATGCTCTTTTCGATCATGAAAGCATAAAGACCACAGACCCGAAGGCGATGGAACTCAGAAGGGTTGCTGATAAACTCATCACCCTGGCCAAGAGAAAAGACCTTCATTCCTTGCGTCTGGTTTTTGCTTTCTTGAGGGACAAAAAGATCGTACGGAAGCTTTTCAGCGATATTGGAGACAGGTACGCCGCAATTAACGGCGGGTATACCCGGGTGGTCAAGATAGGCCGCAGGAAAGGCGATGCCGCTCCGATGGCGATCATTGAGCTCACACAGAAAAAAGAGCCCGAAAAAGAGCCCGAAAAGGGCAAGGCCAAGCCGAAAAAAGAGACCAAGGCCAAGGAAAAAGCACCCAAAGAGAAGAAAGAGAAATCGCCGGCAAAGAAACAGGCTGTCGCGAAAGAGGCATCGGGTGAGGAAAAACAGAAACGTACACGCAAGCCGAAGGCCGAGAAAAAACCTGAAGAAACAAAGCCTGACGAAGCATGATATAATATGACTGGAACTTTGGTCCTGAACCAAAGAACAGGATTGAAGCATCCGATAATATTGGGAGATCGTTCAACGGCAGGACAACGGACTCTGACTCCGTGAATCAAGGTTCAAATCCTTGTCTCCCAGCCAAATGAAATCAAGGGGTTAGCTTAAATAGGGCTAGCCCCTTTTCATGAAGGGTAATGTTTTTGCCATAAATTTGCCAAAAATCAGATAATTACCCATTATTACCCTTATTTAATCCCGGCACGCTGAAACTCAGAATTGATCAGCGTTCCGTCCTTTGAGCCAGATACGTCTTCGATGTACTTGCTATAAACCCGGATAATCATATTTGTGTCCCTGTGCCCCATGACCTTGGCGATCCATAGCGGGTTCTCGCGACAGCTCAAAGCGAGTGTGGCAAAGGTATGGCGGGTCTGCTTCATTTCCCTGAAACGAAGATTTGCAGCCACGAGCGCCGGAATCCATACCCTTTTCCTTAAATTCTGCGGTAGGATCATGTCTCCCTCCGGGCTACAGAAGAAATATTCGCCTTGAAGCCTGTCGTATATTGATTGTTGTGCCTTGAGCGCCCCGTGGATAACGGGGCTCATTTTTATTGAGCGGCGACTGTACCTGTTCTTTGTCCTGCCTTCCATTTTCTTGCCGTTTTCGTCTTTTGTTATTGCGCGCCTGACATGCACTATGTTGTTTCCCCAATCGATATCATCTATTTTTAGACCTATTTGTTCGCCCTGTCTCAGGCCCGAATAAAAGGCAAACATGAAATAAGGTTTCCAATGATCCGGCAGTGCCTCTATCAAGAGTCTCTGCTCCTCGATAGAGAAAGGTCTAATTTTTTCGTAGGCATCGCCTTCGGGCAGTTTCTTGAAGCCCAGAAAAGGGTCGAAACCCATCCATACGAACTCATTTCGTGCACTTTTGCAAATTGTTTTCAGGGGTACAAAGACCTTATTGACGGTCTCGTTGCTAAGGGGTCTTTTCGTGTAGTGCATTTTCTTCGCCCAGATAATGAATTTGTCAAAAGTGCTCAGGTTGATATCGCCGAACGTCATCTTGCCAAAGAACGGCACAAGGTAAAGGTGGATGTAGGACTTGTATCCATATAATGTCCGTTCGGATACGCGGCCGGAATGCTTCAGGCGTTCATACCAAATCCCGATATAATCCCCAACATTAACCTCATCCGGTGATCTTTTAAGGCCGTGGATCTCGCCTTCCCTCTGCTTAAAATGGTCTTTCCTCGAACTTTTGGGAAAAACCTCTGCAAACCTGAACGTTCCGTCCTCGATGGCCATAATGATCCTGTTGAGTTGCTTCCGGACGGTGCTTGAATTTTCCTTCGTATTGTCCTGACCGGAATTTTCTCGA
>CAIQJW010000175.1 GCA_903872255.1 uncultured delta proteobacterium
GCTTATCAGCATGCGACTGTTCCATGGATGCTTCTCAACTATTTTAATAGTGCTGATGAGATCAAAGAAACAAATAAATATTCAATGCCAAAACCTGACATGATCATATGCAATGGCGACATGACCTACGGGTACATGCGTGATTGCCAGTGGCCAGAATCAAGACTATCCGTTGCCGAAGCAATACGTTTTTCCTATTTAAAAAGTTATCTCGGCAAACATCATGAAAAACGGCAAAACATCGTCCTTATCGTTCTGTCGATTAACGCCAGTGCAAGCATTGCCCTCATGAGAATGACTTTTGATGCGATTCGAAATCAAGAAGGATTTGAAGTATGGGTAAAGCCGCATCCTTTCATAGATCTTGAAACAATAACACAGGCAATGACAGACGATGGAATGCACGGCGTCATTGTTATAAGGACGGAACCGATTGAAGAATTATTGCGAGATGCAAAGATGGTCGTCGTCGACGAGTCCAGCGTTTCGATAGAAGCTTTAGCTTTCGGTTGTTCGGTGATAAACGTAAACATACCGGAATCAATCAACATGTCTCCCTTGAGGAATGTTCGTGCCGATATGATTCGAACCGTTAATTCTGCAGATGAGTTGAGACAAGAGATATTTGAGACTTTGAATACTGGTTCTTCCGATATTAGGAAACGAGAAAGAACAGCGCAGCAGATCGTAAACAAGTTTTTTTGCTTTAACAGTGATTCTAATGTTCCCGTGAGATTAGTCACAATATTAGGTAATGGGATATTTACAGATGCGAATTGTAATCATATAACGTAGTTCGAACTGATGAACTAAGCGTAAAAAGAGGGATGGAGTATGAACGCTATTGTATTTGGTGGGTCCGGCTTTTTAGGAAGCCACGTAGCAGACGCGTTGACCGAGGCTGGACATAAGGTCAGGGTGTATGACCTTTTAGAGTCCAGATATCTCAAGCCATCACAGGAGATGATCATCGGCGATATTCTTGACGGGAACCGGGTGGCTGATGCGCTTAAGGATGTGGAAATCCTGTATAACTTTGCGGGAATTGCCGATCTTGATGAGGCGACAAATAAACCAATCGAGACTGTTAACTTTAATATATTGGGAAACACGATACTTCTTGATGCGGCAGTAAAGCAGAAAATCAAACGCTTCATTTATGCAAGTACTGTATACGTTTACAGCGATTCTGGGTCCTTTTATCGGTGCAGCAAGATCGCTTGCGAGAATTACATAGAGACATATCAGAAACAGTACGGAATGCCCTATACGATCCTGCGATATGGAACTCTTTATGGACTAAGGGCGGATGGGAGAAACAGTATTTGCCGGTATATTACCCAGGCTCTGCATGAAGGGAAAATCACCTACAGGGGATGCGGTGATGAAGTGAGAGAGTATATTAACGTCGTCGATGCTGCAGAGGCCAGTGTGGAAATACTTAGCGATGCATTCATCAATCAGAACGTAATCTTTACGGGCCATTATCCTATGAAAGTTAAAGAACTGTTTATGATGATAAAGGAAATCTTAAAGAAAGACCTTGAAATAGAGTTTCTTCCGCCCGAATCGGAAGATCCCATGGATCATTACATGATGACACCCTACACCTTTGTGCCTAAAGTAGGAAAGAAATATGTGAAGCATTATTATACTGATATGGGACAGGGTCTCCTTATGTGCATGCAGGAAGTATTTGACAAAAGCCAAAACAGTAAATATTAGCGGCAAATAACATCGAAACAATTCAAACGGACTTAGAAGGAGGCTAGATGAGAGTTATACTAATAAATCCTCCATTCGATATCGGTCGATATATGGGCAAGCTTTCCAAAATAGCCTTTGTCTTCCATCCTATAGGCCTGGCGTATATTGCGTCCTACCTGAGAGACAAGGACATTACCGTCAAGATATTCGATTCTCAGGTTGAATCGGAGCCCATTCAGTCTGTGGTAAAGGAATTCAAACCGGACGTGGTCGGGATCACCTGCGTAACGGCACTCGTTCCCAGCACCATCGAACTGGCGAGACTTCTAAAAGAGGAAGTCCCGGGCCTCACCATCATTGTGGGCGGTATACATCCGACGATCCGACCCAACGATTTCCTTGAACAGCCTTTCATAGATTACGTGGCGGTTGGAGAAGGCGAGATAACGATGTATGAGTTTGTGAAGGCCCTTCAAGACGGGCGCGATCCTGCTGAAGTTCCTGGAATAATGACAAAGCGGGATGGCGTTGTCATTGCAGCCCCGCCCCGCGAGATGGAAAAGAACATCGATAATTTCCCGCCGCCGGCGATCGATATGCTGCCTATCGAAAAATACCGGATGAGTCCGGACATGAAGATGGGAGATAAGATCGGCTTGGTCGTATCTTCCCGTGGCTGTCCTTTTGACTGCATATTCTGTTCGAACAGGATACTTACCCGGGGCAAATACCGCGAGCACAGTATAGAACGCGTTTGCACCGAAATATCGGACCTGATCGACCGGTATAAGATTACCCAGCTCCTTATCATGGATGACAATTTCGCCGTTAACAAGAAGCGCGCCAAGGCCCTTTGCCGGGCTTTCATAGAAAGAGGTTTTCAGAAGAAACTATCTTTTATTACCGAGGCGCGGGTCGATTGTGTCGATCAGGAACTGCTTTCTCTGATGGCTGACGCCAACTGCAAGATAATCTCCTACGGCATCGAATCGGGAAACCAGCGTCTCCTGGACCTAATCAAGAAAAACATCACACTGGAACAGGCTCGCAAGGCCGTGGAAATGACCAAAAAGGTGGGGATCTCGGTCCGCGCCAGCTTTATACTCGGTCTTCCCACTGAGACCCGGGAAGAAAGCCTGAAGACGGTTGAATTCGCCAAGAAGCTCGGTATCGACCAGGTACGTTTCGCTCTTGCGACGCCTTTCCCGGGAACCAAATTGTGGGATATTGCCCAAGAAGAAGGTTCGCTGAAACTGGAAGACTGGCGGCAGCTGAGCATGATGTCGGGCTATGCAGGGGGACAGCTCGTCTATACGCCGCAAGGCAGAGACGCCGAGGAGCTTGCGAGACTCCAGAGGTATTCGAACCTGAGCTTTTTTCTAAGACCCTCGGTCATCTTCGGGTATATGAAACGAATGAACAGCCCGAGCGCTTTCAAATATATCACATTGGGAGCGATCCGTTTCTTGAGGGCATCTCTGTTTCCCGGTAAGTGACCGCCCAGGTGGCGTGCCCGTAAGAAGGAATTGATCATATGAAAAAACTCAAGATAGATCAAGGGGAGATGCCTTGGCTGCCGGAAGAAATAGAATACTACGACAAGTACTCAAGCAAGAATCCGGTGGCGAGGTACCTCATGAACAATTTCATCAAGCGCCTCCACAGATTGATTGACATGACGGATGCAACGCGTATCCATGAGGTCGGATGCGGCGAAGGCGATCTCTGCATAGGGCTTGCCGAAAAGGGCAAGACCGTGCACGGGACCGATCTGTCCACCGATCTTCTTGAAAAGGCGAAGGCCAAGGCCCGGGAGAAAGGCCTACCCATAGGTTTTCGGAAGTCAAGCATTTACGATCTCAACCCTGATACGGACGGTGCCGACCTGATACTATGCTGCGAAGTCCTCGAACACCTACAGGAGCCGGAGCGCGCTCTTGAGAAGCTCCATCAACTGGCGAACCCTTACCTGATAACGAGCGTTCCCAGGGAACCATTGTGGAGTATGCTAAACTTGGCGCGAGGCGCTTACATCAGCAGACTCGGCAATACGCCCGCCCATGTCCAGACGTGGTCAAAGTCGGGATTCGTAAAGTTTGTATCTCAGCTGTTTGACATTATCAAAGTCGAATCCCCGACTCCGTGGACCTTGGTCCTTTGTCGCAGGAAGTGACTTAGATGACAGTCTCTGCAAAGAAGATCCTCGGTTTCGTACGGTATCTCATCTTTGCTGCTGCGATTGTTCTTCTAGTGTTGAGATTCTGGCAATGCAGGGAGTCTATCGGTGACCTCCGGATCACGTCCCGAATGGTCGGGAACTTCCTTGTCAGCTCCGTAGCCTATACACTCAATGCCACTTTTGTCATACTGGCGTGGCATAGCCTTCTGAAGTTCTTTGGAGAGGAGAAACTGAAGTTCAAGGACTCATATGCGGTTTACGCGCGATCGCAGATCGCCCGATACATCCCCGGAAATGTGCTCCACATCCCAGCACGACATTTTGCCGGGCGTGACCTGGGATACGGGCATGGCCCTCTGGTAGGGGCGGCACTCTACGAAATCCTGGGCACAATATGTGCCTCAGGTCTCATACTTATCGTCGGTTACCTGTTATTCGATGTAGCACTTCAGCGCGTATCCTTGCTCCAGGTACTTGTCATCGTCAGCGCTATATGCCTATTCCCGATAATGTTTAACAAGGTGCTTCCATACGTCCCTTTTCTGAAGAGTGCCGAGATACCGAGGAGAAACACCGATCAAGTCATAAAAGGGCTCGTACCAATACTTGGTTATTACTGCATTTTCTTTATTGTGCTGGGGGCCATATTTCTGTTCGTCGTCAATTCATTTTTGGCAGTGAACAGTATTTCGACGACGGGCAGGATTTTGACGATCTTCGTTATATCGGTCATTGCCGGGTTCATAACGCCTGGCGCCCCGGGTGGTTTAGGGGTAAGAGAAGTGGTCCTTGTCTATATGCTTGGCGACATCATCGGCCAGAATGAGAGCCTCTGGGTTGCCATCTGGTTCAGGGCGATAACCGTGTTGGGTGATCTTCTTTTATTTCTGGTTCCCTTCAGTCTCATTTCGGGTACAAAGCTGAAAGAGAACCGATAGGTGATCATCATGCCCGGGAATACACATACATGTGAGGGAGGAGACATATGTTGAATATAGCACAGATCGGCGTCGGTTACTGGGGCCCAAACCTTCTGAGGAACCTCGTCGAGAATAGTCGATGCAAAGTTAAGACGGTAGCTGACCTGTCGGCAGAACGTCGGAAATTTGTTCAGAAGCATTACCCCTGGATATCGCCGATTGATGAAACAGATCGGATATTCAATGACCCCGCCATCGATGCAGTTGTTATTGCAACTCCTGCCGACAGTCACTTCGGCCTTGTGATGAACGCACTCGATGCGGGAAAACATGTTCTTGTCGAGAAGCCGATGGCACGGACAATGAGAGAGGTGGAGGAGATTGCCCGGAAGGCAGAAGAAACGAAGCTCGTGGCCATGGTGGGACATACCTTCCTTTACAATTCGGCGGTACGATACCTGAAGCAGTATATCGAGTCCGGCGAACTAGGTGAGGTCCTGTATATTTATTCGCAAAGACTGAACCTGGGGAGGATACGGTCGGACGTCAATGCCCTCTGGAACCTGGCACCCCATGATGTCAGCATCGTACAGTATCTGCTCGGTAACCCTGTACCTGTATCCGTTACGAGCTATGGAATGGATTATATCCAAAAAGATATCACGGATGTTGTTTTCATGAATATCGTCTATCCGGGGAAGATCATGGCAAATATCCATGTAAGCTGGCTTGATCCCCACAAGATTAGGAAGACAACGGTAGTCGGTTCGCGGCGGATGGTCGTATACGACGACGTTGCCGATGATAAGATTGCGATCTATGACAAAGGCATCGATGAAGTGGCGGAACTTGGAAAGAACATGGATTATGACAATCTCCCCGTATTCAAGCTCAATTATCGTTCCGGTGACCTCGTTTATCCGAAGATCAAGTTCGATGAGCCCTTGAAGGTGGAAGTAGATCATTTTCTGGATTGCATTGAAAAGAAGACACCCTGCCTCACCGGCCCGGACCATGCTATAAACGTCGTGAAGATTCTGGCAGGAGAGATATGATGGGAAAGACAACGGTCCTCGTCACCAGTGCGGGCGTTGAGTCAGCGGTCAATATAATCAAGTCGTTGCGTCTTCAGAGAGAACTGGATGTAGAGATACTCGCCTTCGATGTCGACAGGTTTGCTTCGGGGCTTTACCTGGCGGACAGGCATTTTGTGAGCCCTCCCATATCAGAAATGGAAACCTATTGGGATTTTGTTCAGGGCGTCTGCCGGGAGAATAATGTGCAGGCCCTCTATTCATGCTTTTCAAAGGAGATCGCTTTTTTCGCAGAAAGACGAAGCGCCCTCAAAGACCTCGGCGTTGCCACCCTTCTGCCTTCGCACGAGGTCATAGCTCTGTGCGATGATAAGTATGAGAGTATCGGGGCCGTACATGCCCTGGGTATCCCGGTTCCCCGGATCATAGATGATCCGAAGGAAGAAGACCTCCCCGTCTTCTCGAAACTGCTTCAAGGCAGCAGCAGCCGAGGCGCAACTCTCATCGACAGCATTCATATACTCCGGTACCTAAAGAGTTCTTCCGACCGGAGACTGTACCAACAGTATATCCCGGGCACAGAATACACGGTCGATGTGCTTTGTGATGAAGATTTCCGGGTCATCTCATGCTGCCCCCGAAAAAGAATCTCCGTTAAGGCCGGCCAGACGGTAAAAGGGATTACTGCCACCTTTGAAACGTTGAATGACTATGTGGACAGGATCTGTCGTGCCTTCAGGTTTGTCGGTGTCTGTAACATCCAGTTTATCGAACATGAGGGCAAATTCTATTTTATTGAGATCAATCCCCGGTATGCCGCCGGCGGTCTGATGTTGACGGTCCACGCCGGTTCAAATCTGCCGCTTTTGGCGCTGAAGTTGATGCTTGGCATGCCTTTGTCGGCCGCAGAGATAGAGCACAGGCCCGGTGTCGTCATGACGCGATACTGGAATGAGATTATCATTGATCCTGACCTGATGGCGTCCTAGGTGTGCATAAATGATCCTGTTCTTTGACCTCGACGGGCCCATCCTGGATGTTTCGGAAAAATACTATCGGGCCTATGCTGATAGTATGCGCAGCTTGGGCTGTACCTTTTTGGCAAAGAACGATTACTGGAATTTGAAGCGCAGTAAGGTGCCCGATGAAGAGATTCTGAGGAAGACCTCTGGGCAACATCTCGTCGGAAGATACCAGGCGCTCAGAAACGGTTGTATCGAGACCGATCCCTACCTTGCCCTGGATACCGTCTGGAAAGAACTGTACGAAACGTACGATATGGTTTTCCGTATGCACAATGCAGTACTCGTGACACTCCGAACTTACCCGGAGAAGGTGATACAAGAGCTCAACGATCTTGACATCGCTCAGTGGTTCACCAGGGTGCTGGTTTGCATGGGAGACCATTCACTCAAATGGCAGACGAAGGCAGCGACTGTGCGTGAATTAGAGATACTTGATAGTGAAAATGTACGGGAATGTATTTTTGTCGGTGATACCGAGACGGACATTCTGGCCGGGAAAGAATTGGGCATGACAACGATAGGCGTCGCCTTCGGCATCAGGACGCCGGAGATTATAGAACGGGCAGGGCCGGATATGATATTCGATGACCCTGATGAATTCTCACGGTATTTGAGCCGGGAGTTCCTGGATCATCATAGAATATTGTCATAATTGACCGGAGGATAGATGGCAAACAACGGAGACATTAGCATACTTCTGATCTCATTTCAGGAAGATCTCGATATCATCGGGCTGAAAAGCCTGCACCTTAATCTATTGAAGGAGTCATACAATTCCTGCCTGCTCCATCTTCCGAACTACGACCACGACAACGTGGAGAAGGTCAGAGCCATCAGGGAATTCATACTTAAATTGACCCCGGCCCTGATCGGAATGAGTCTTATGAGCATGCATTATCAGAAAGCGGCCCATCTCACGGGTGTCCTCAAAAGGGAATTTCCCTCTCTACCCATTCTCTGGGGCGGGACCCATCCCACAGTATCACCAGAGATGTCGCTCGACCATGCCGATTTTGTCTGCATTGGTGAGGGCGAGCAGGTCATCCTAGACTGTGCCGACAGGCTGAAGAGCGGTTCGTCCCTGTACAGCGTCAATAACCTCGCATACAAACGAAATGGTGCGATCCAGAGGAATGAGCTCTATCCGGCCATCCAGGAACTGGATGAGGTCTTTCTTTTCGCACAGAATCCACCCGCCACGTTCATAGAGATGAAGGATCAGATTATCCCTCTCACCAGTGAGGTCATACGAAAGAATTCGCGGAACAGGGGAATAACGTACAACACGATGAGCTCCAAAGGCTGCCCGTTTTCCTGTACATACTGCTGCAACAACTTCTTCAACCGGCTCTACAATACAAGGAAAACACGGAGACGGAGTGTATCTGTTGTAATGGATGAAATAGAAAGAGTCGTCCGGGAAGACAGTACGATCAAATACATCAATTTTTTGGATGATTGCTTCCTGGCATGCAGCGCCGAATACCTGAAAGAATTCTGCACCCTGTACAGCGCAAGGATAAAGAAGCCGTTCATAATCAGAACGATTCCCACGTATGTCACCGATGAAAAGATCTTGAGCCTTAAGAAGGCGGGCCTCACATGGGTCAACCTGGGACTCGAAAGCGGGAGCGACAGGACGAACAAGGAGATCTATAAGCGCGGATCCTCGAGAAAGGATTTTCTGCGAGCGGCGGGCATAATCAATAAGTTCAACCTGGCATCGTTCTACGATGTCATGCTCGATAATCCTTTTGAGACTAATGAAGACAGGATGTGGACCGTCGATACCATCGTCGAGGCGCCGAGACCGTTCTACCCGATGCTCTATTCCCTCACTTTTTTCTATGGCAGTGAGATATATGAGAGAGCATTGAAAGAATGTCCCGACCGTATAGAAAACCCCTTGGACAAAAATATCCTCGGTTATGCCAAGAATACGATAAACACATTGACAAGGATGGCCGCATTCCTCGACAAGAAGAGAATGGTCAGACTTCTTGGCATCTACAAGAGGAATGAGCAAAGCCTATCATTCAAGATAACTCTTTTCTACTACAAAATGCTGTCTGCTTTCATTTACGAACCGTTCTCCTATTTTCGGGTGGTCAGACTGGCAAACAACGGTTCCATAATGGAAACGGTCAAAGAATTGCGGTACTATTTCAAGTCCGGCATCAAAAAATACCTGAACCAGTTCCTGGGACCGGGTATCCACTCGATATCGGGAAAGAAGCGTTAATAACCGCTGTTAACCAATAACAGCACAATACAATCTTTAGTATGAGGGACCTCAATGGCTGAAAAAGTAAAAATCATGCTCTTACATCCGGCGGGCAACTATCTCGGACCGGAAAAGGAAAAGAAGGCGGCGGTCATTCCACTGGGAATTGCCTACCTGGCAGCGATCCTCAGAGAAAACGACTTCGAGGTCAGGATACTTGACGTGCTCATTGAAGGATACGATGAGGAGAAGATTGTCAGGGGCGACCAGATCAGATATGGCCTTTCACCGGAAGCAATAGCGAGGGAGATATCCGATTATTCTCCTGGTATAGTCGGCGTCACATGCCCCCAGGCGACGAAGCATCATGAGGCCCACGAGATATTTGCTATTGCGAAATCACTTGACCCGGCAATCCTGACGGTCATGGGAGGCGCCCACGCATCGTCCCTCCCCGAGTTCAATCTTCGCGATGACGCTCTCGATCTGGTCATGATCGGTGAGGCAGAAATGTCATTTCTGGAAGTAGTGCGGACGTTCAACGACGGCGAAAGGGATTTTTCCGGGGTCGACGGGCTGGCGTACAAGAAGCACGGCCGGGTATTCATCAATCCCAAGACGAAGTTTGTCGACAATCTCGATAGCCTGCCGTGGCCTGCCTATGACCTTCTCAAACTTGAAAGGTATTACAACATCGGTGTATCTGCCGGTTTCGACAACCAACTACCCTACGTCATAATGATCACATCAAGGGGATGTCCCAATGTGTGCCCCTATTGCCCTGTCGGGATAACCTTCGGCAGACGGCTTTACCGTACGCGTTCTGTCGAGAACGTCATCGGAGAGATATCGCTGCTCGTCAACAGCTACGGCATCAAGGAAATCCAGTTCGAAGACAGCAACATGACGAAAGACCGCAAGCGCATGATGCACCTCTGTGATGAGTTGATCAGGAATAAGTTCGACATGATCTGGGCCATGCCCCATGGAACGGAGGTGGCGACTCTTGATGATGAATTGCTCGAGAAGATGAGAAGCGCAGGATGCTATGCATTGTCGTTGGCCGTGGAATCAGGGAATCAGGACTACTTGAAGGACATCAGGAAAACGGTCAATCTTGATAAGGTCCAGGAGGTCATCAAGAAATCCAGAGCCCTCGGATACAAGGTGAAATGCTACTTCATGATCGGAAACCAGGGAGAGACAAGGTCCGATATCATGCATACCGTCGAATATGCGAAGGGACTGGACCTCGACAGCATATGCATGTTCATCGCAACCCCACTCCCGGGCACGGAGTACTATGATTATGCCCGGGAGAGGAAACTCCTGCCCGACAATATTGATCTGTCGAACCTGAGGTATGCCAAAGGTTGTATCTCCACCGAGGAATTTGATCCCGATATGTTGGAGAAGCTGCGACGCGATACATGGCTTGATATCACGCGGAGGCGAAACAAATGAAGGAAACGAAAGTAGCCGAGCTTTCCGAGATTGCGAAGACCGCCGACTACGAAAAAGGTTTCAATGCCCGGCTAATGAATTTCCGATACGAGACCATCAAGCCATATTTCAGAGGCCCCCACGGGCTCGAAATAGGCTCTGCCGATGGCCTCATGACGCAAAGACTGCTGGGTCATTTCGAAGAACTGCATGTCGTGGAACCTGTCGCCAAATACACCGAGAACATCCGAAAACTGCCGAGGGTGGTCGTCCACAACTGCCTCTTCGAGGATTTCGATCACCAGGAAAAATTCGATACGGTCCTCATGTGCCATGTGCTTGAGCACGTGGATAATCCGATAGAACTGCTGGAAAAGGCCTCAAGAGTTGTCAGAGATGATGGAAGGGTAATCATTACGGTACCCAACGCCGATTCGATCCACCGCCATATCGGGCTCAAGATGGGACTCCTCCAAACCCTTGACGAACTTAATGACACCGACCGTAGGATAGGGCATAAGAGGGTATACTTTTTCAAAAGCCTACGGGACCATGTTGAGAAGGCAGGCCTGAAGACGACAAAGAAGCTGGGTTTTTTCGTAAAGTTCCTGTCCAATGCTCAGATGGAAAGCATGGATGAGTCTCTGGTCCAGGCCCTCTATGAGATCTCGGACAGTTTCAAGGACCACTGCTCAAGCATCGGATTTGTGTGCAGAAAGTAGACTGGGAAAAGGATTATTGTAGGTTCTAAGGCGACGATAAAGGGAGGCGATTATGACAGATGCAGTTGAAAAACGGGACATTCCCCTAGTGAACCTGAAAGCGCAGTATCGGAGTATGTCGAGTGAGATAGATCAGGCGGTCAAAACCGTGATCTATGAGACAGCTTTTGTCCGGGGGAAATATGTTGAGTCTTTCGAACGTGCCTATGCCGGCGAATATGGTGTCAAGCACTGCATCAGCGTGGCGAACGGGACGGACGCGATTTATATCAGTTTGAAGATGCTGGGGATCGGTCCGGGGGATGAGGTGATCACTGTGGCCAACAGTTGGATATCGACCTCCGAGACTATAACTCAGACCGGGGCTAGGCCGGTCTTTGTCGATATCGATCCCGACTATTATCATATTGATGCGTCGAAGATCGAAGAGAAGATAACACCGAGGACAAAGGCGATCGTTCCTGTACATCTCTATGGCCAGTCATGTGAGATTGTGAAGATAAAGAATATATGCGAGAAGCATAACCTGTTTCTCGTAGAAGACTGTGCGCAGGCGCATTTCGCGGAACATAACGGGCAGAGGGTCGGGACCTTCGGGAATGCCGGGACCTTCAGTTTTTATCCTGGGAAGAATCTTGGCGCATACGGCGATGCCGGGGCGATTATAACGAACGACGATGACCTTGCACAGAAGCTCCGTATGTACGCGAATCATGGAGCGATCACGAAACACGACCATCTGATAGAAGGCATCAACAGTAGGATGGACGGGCTCCAGGCCGCGATCCTGACCGCGAAGCTGCCCCATATCTATGAATGGAACAGAAAGAGATACGAACACGCATTAGCGTTTAACAAGTTGCTTGCCGACGTAAAGGACATTGCAATCCCGCAGGTCAGGGAGAATGGGATCCATATTTTCCATATTTATGCGATCCGGTCGGAACGGCGTGACGAACTGCAGAAATTCCTGCAGGGCAGGGGGATTAATACGGGGATTCACTATCCGGTCGCATTGCCTTATATGACCGCGTATAAATATTTGGGCCACAGTCCGGACGATTTTCCGGTCGCCTATACATACCAGAAGCAGATTCTGTCGCTGCCCATGTATCCCGAACTGACGACGGATGATATCGATTTCATCGTGAAGGCCATCAAGGACTTTTTCGGATAATCGATCCTGTCAGGCTAAAGCCTTCAAATCAAAACTTGCGAGGAGCAGAAATGTACAGGGAAAAGAAAATAGCCACCATGATGCCATGTCTTAACGAAGAGAGACTTATAGGCAAAACGATCGAGAGCACGCCCGATTTTATCGACTTAATCATAATTACCGACGATTGCAGTACTGACAAGACGTATGAGATAGCACAAAAATACCAGGAAACAGATCCTAGAATCCACATAATCAGACACGATAAGAACATGGGAGTAGGTTTTTCGCTAGTAGAGGAATTCCAAAAAATGGTCGAACTCGGGGGGGACATCGCTGTCGGGATCGGCGGTGATCTGCAGATGCCCATGGAGCAAATATCAAACCTCCTCGACCCGATAATTGACGGTGAAGCAGAGGTCGTAAAAGGCAACCGGTTCAGCCAGGGTGGCACGATCGAAGGCATGCCGACCATCAAGATCATAGGCAATACGATGATATCGATGCTGTGCAAGATATCGTCGGGGTACTGGAAACTCTTCGATGTTGTCGACGGTTTCGTGGCTATCTCCAAGGAAGCGATCAATAGGGTGGACTGGAGCAACCCTTGGCATGGCTACGGTTATCCCATGGAGCACCTGGCCCGCTATAACATAGCGAATGTTGTGATCAAAGAAATCCCCCGACGCGCAATCTATCTCAAGGGCGAACGCCAGTCTCAGATAAAAGGATTCAACTATTTCCTGAAATGCTCACCGATGATGTTCCGCCTTTTCTTCAGGCGTCTATGGAAAAAGTACATAATCCAGAACGGGCATCCTCTTGTCTTCCTATATCTGTTCGGGATGCTTTCCACCCTGATTGGCGTCATCCTTGCGGTCCTTATCGTATTCAATAAATTCATTCATGCCAGTGAGTATATCGTAACAGGGGCGACGGCGATAATGACCGCAATGTTCCTGCTCCTCGGTTTCAACGCGCTATTCTTTGCCATGTTCTTTGACATGCTGGACAACGAGAAGCTGCAAAAATAGAGACTATTGGATAGTCCTTTGCGTTTGTCGACGAGAATTACATCTTTTAAAACAATCCTGATCTTGATGGTCGGGGCCGGGTTGGCGGCTTTTCTGCTCGTTCCTTTGACGGCTATTCATAGGATACGGTTCGTAGGGGCGGTCTCCACCTGCGTCGTTCTGTTCTGGTGCATCGGGCATTTTCAGGATACCGTCTTCAGGAAATACGAGACTTGGAATGAATATACGGGACATCCATTATCGGCAGTAAAGACCGCGCTTATCCTTGTCGCAATGATGGTGCTGACCATTGGTTGGTTTGGCCTCGACATATTTATGAACCCTTTTTTATTCGATTACAATCACGGCAACGGGGCTTATTGTTCCCAAGTCATGCATAATCTGTGTTCCGGCTTGGGGCCCGAGAATACCGTCAAGTATAATGAAGTGCTTTTCTTTAAATCCAATCCTTATTTTTATGCATCGGCATTTTCAGCAGTTCCCCACATATTACCGTACCTTGTTTTGACACCGCTGTACTGCCTCTATCCCTATCCCCCGATGCATGTCTTCGCCGTTGTGATATTGGTTGTTATATGCGGTTCGTTGGGAACGTATCTCGCCATTCGTGCCGTTAACGTCTCGAGAAGACTCGCCCTTATTGGGGCCATAGGATTCTGCCTTTTGCCTTGGGTCGAGCGCCCTGTTTTTATGCATGGCCATTTCGACGTTATATCGTTTGCGGTCTACCCTTTGGTGTTTTGGGGTTTGTTCGCGAAAAGATGGACCTTCTTCTACTTTTTCATTGTGCTTCTGGGCATCATAAATCTTCCATACACCTATTCGGTGATGACTCTAGGGGCAGTAGTATTCCTGTTTTTCAGACATCGTCTCCATGGTCTTGCAACGATCCTCATTGGTGTCACCCTCATGCTGTGGGAGAAGTCTGTTGTGAGAGAAAGCCTGAAGGGCATATGGGATGTAGCGGGACAGCCATCGGGCACATTGATGCAGATATTCCTGGACCTTGACCTCGTGTCCTTTCTTAAGACTCTTTCATATCATGGTATTTTCTTCTTCCTTCTGTTTCTGACCGTTGCCTTTATTCCCTTTTACGGGATCAGAAAGAAGAACGTATGGAACTGGCCTGTTATCGGGATACTGTTGTTTGCCGTTGCCGGCGCAGTGATGGGGTTCTTCAGAAGCTACGACCTAGCTTCGCACAGAAATGCGAATGTTGTCGTTCCTGTATATCTCAGCGCATTCATGGTAATAGGGGATGTGTTCCGGAACAGTACACATCGCGTCCCGGAAGACGTCCGCCGGTGGAGTATTACAATGATACTGTGCCTCTTTGCAGGCATCGTATCGATGACATTATGGTTTTCACATCACTATCCGTGGGCGGGAATAACAAACAAGGGCCTTCTGTCCGTCAGCTATCTGAGATACGGACCTGTTAGCGAAAAGTACAGACAAGTCCTCGGAAAAATGCGGGAGTTCATACCTGATGACGCCTCGGTTGCATACCGCATTGATGCCCCCATACAGGCATATGTCACAAACCGTCAAAAAGCTTGGTACCTGGGATATCATCCCGAGGGGGTTGAGTATTACTTCATTCAGACAAAGGACATAGTCTATATCGACAAGAATCTTCCGCCCTGGCGTGAATACCTAGAAAAGGTGGAGAAAGACAAAGATCTCACTCTTCTGTATAAGGACGATGGTCTTGTCATTTACAAGAACTCCAAACCGAAGCATATCCCAAGGCTCGAGAATGTCCTCGGCTGGGGCGTACTATTCAGGGCAATGGTCCCCGGTAAATAAGCATGCATACTTTGGGTGACAAGAGAGGGAAATGATATGAAGATCGTCGCGACATCGCCGTCCTTTTCTTTAAATGCGACATTGAGGAATGAATTGGAGTCCGCCTTCTCCCAGTGTGTTTTCAATGACCAGGGAATAAGACTGGCCGGCAAAGAATTGCTGGATTTCCTTCAGGATGCAGACGGTGTAGTGATAGGGCTTGAGGTTCTCAGCGCCGATATTATCCGTCGCCTGCCGGATCTAAAGATCGTCTCCAAGTTTGGGGTGGGGGTCGATAACATCGATATAGAATGCTGCGAAGGATGCGGGATAAAAATAGGCTGGACTCCGGGAATCAACCGCGTCTCTGTAGCCGAAATGACCCTGTCATTCATGATCATGCTGGTGCGGAATATATACGCGACCTCCTTACAGTTGAAGGGCGGGGTATGGAACAAGAGCGGAGGATCGAATCTCCAGGGCAAAACCGTAGGGATCATCGGTGTCGGCAATGTCGGCAAGGAACTGTGCCGACTCCTGAAACCATTTCACTGCACCATCTTGGTGAATGACATAATCGATCAGGCTGGGTACTACTGGGGGAACGGTCTTATCGATACCTCCAAGAAGGACATTTACAGGCAGGCAGATATTCTATCTCTCCACACGCCCCTCACCGAGTTGACACGAAACCTTATAAACAGCGATGTATTGTCGATGATGAAGACATCCGCCTATCTCGTCAATTCGGCACGAGGACCCATCGTCAACTCCGCCGATCTGAAATGGGCTTTGAAGAACGGTGTCATAGCCGGTGCGGCAATCGATGTTTATGATGAAGAACCACCCGAAGATAGGGAATTGGTCGGTCTGCCAAACCTGGTATGTACTCCGCACATAGGGGGCAATTCTATCGAATCAGTCCTGTCCATGGGTAGGAGCGCCATAGAACACTTGAGGGTGTTCTTCGATAGATGAGATATCAGTGTGGGAAGATAGTGCGGCTTTCCTACCCGCTTGGCGAGGGTATGCCTCTTTATCCCGGAACTCCCGGCACTGTGGTGGCGGCAGTGAAATCGAAGGATAGTGGCGATTCGTGCAACACGAGTCTCATTACGCTATCCAATCATGCCGGGACCCACATCGACGGCCCTGCTCATTTTGAGACATCCGGCAAGCGGATAGGCGATTACGATGTCGATTCCCTGGTCTTTAGCAATATTGTGACAGCCGATTGCAGGAAGGAGGCCGGTGAGCCGATACTTCCCAAAGACCTGTCAGGATACCTGGGTGATGAGACGGACCTCCTGCTTATCAGGACCGGCTTCGGCAGGTACCGAAACGGGCCTGGTAGGGAGACCTACACAGGCAATAACCCGTACCTGCATGGCGACACTGCCAGGCTGCTCAGGGATCACCTGACGGTCAAGGCCATCGGCATCGATTGCATCTCTATAAGTTCCCGGGCGAACAGGGAGATGGGGAGGTTAGCCCATGAGACCCTGCTGACCGCCGGGGGATGCGGCGACCCGATTCTTATCATAGAGGATATGTTGATCCCTGAAAGGCTGTGGGTGTTCGATAAAATTATGGTGGTGCCGCTTTACTTCGAAGGCATCGACAGCGCGCCATGCACCGTGCTTGGGTTCTTAAGACATGATTAAGACAATCATATTTGATTTTGACGGAGTACTGGTAGAATCGAATAGCATAAAGACTGAGGCCTTCGGTGCCCTTTTTAAAGGCAAATGCAGCGATGAGCAACACAGGCAGATCGTTCAGCATCATATAGACAACCTGGGTGTTTCGCGATATAAGAAATTCGTCCACATTTATCGCGGTATCCTTGGAAAGGATATAGGGCAGGTGGAACTCGACGAACTCTCGCGCTCATTTTCCGAGCTTGTGGTTGAAAGGGTTGTAGAGGCTCAGGCCGTGCGGGGCGTCATGGATTTTCTTCGCAATAACACGAAATATAGATGTTTCGTTGTGTCCGCTACCCCCCACGTGGAGATCAACCGGATCGTCAGGCTGAGGTCGATGGAAAAATACTTCGAAGGAATATATGGGTCTCCACGGGAAAAAGACGCATTGATCAACGATATTCAGAGGAGCGGACGGGATCCCGCGGAGACCGTTGTTTATATCGGGGACGGGATGAACGACTATCGGGCCGCGACGAAGTGCGGCGTCCATTTCATAGCTAGGATCCACGAATACAACGAGGAGATGCTTTCTCTCGACTGCCCAAAGGTCCACGACCTCCAGGACATCGAACAGGAGTTGCAGCGACTGGGATGATCGGACCGAAGGTCCGCTAATGTTGGATGAAATGTCACATTTACGGGGATAGATAATGAGGGTTCTTATTACAGGCGGGACAGGGCTTCTGGGCAAGGCATTGATAGACATCGCCGGTGAAGGCCATGAGATTGTTGCCACCTATGTCGGCAATTATCAA
>CAIQJW010000176.1 GCA_903872255.1 uncultured delta proteobacterium
GAAACCGATGGTACTCCCTGATGCCGTTTGGATCAACAAACCGTCACCGGCAAGCGATGGAGTAATACACTAAATGTTTGAAAAAAGTGTCTCATTTTCATTGACACGTTCCGGACCTGCTTGGTATCCTGTATGTGCTTCAGGGAACGACTCTTGGCAATAATGTGCATCTTCCGGATGTCCTCAAGACATTTGGCGGGCAGACTTCCGGAACCGCTCACTATTACTCCGGGTATGGTGAAAATACCTCCAGGTACTGGAAGGAATTCTGTTCCGCCATGAATGCCTTTCCCATGGGCCAGGATGGTCGCACGCGTCTTATCCTGGTTGCTCTCGACTTCTTCGACCAACTGGAAGCCCTTTATTCTGCGCTCTATCCCATTCACAACGCCAAAATGGTGCTTACTGCCACCATGCTCAACCCTGAAGCCGGCGACCATCCGGTTCCGGGCGATGTAGAGGAAATCAAGGCGGCAGTGGCTGCTGCGAAGAAATGCCGCGAGGAGTTTCCCTATTTCGACGAGCGGTATCAGGAACGGGGACGCAGTTTTGCCAAAAGTGACGCAGCCTGGTTGGCAACACTCATTGAACTGCCGGAGGCACAACTTTTGAGTCAGGTAGAGTGGCTAGGCCGGGTGCTCGGTAACCGGGGGATGCCACGTATTACCCTGGAGCGGCAACTGGAACTGTTGTATGATGAACTGTCAGTGGCGGTACCTGCGAAGATTGATCAATACAAGGGTTTGCAAGAAGCAGCAGAAAGCCTGAAGGGTGAACGGCTGCGACATATACCCGAGCCTGATTTCAACGGTCTGGCAAAGGAATTTCACATTGCCACAGATGGTGAGTTGCGGGGCAGGCTCAAAGGATCCGGGCTCCTGATAGTTTCAGCGGTCTGTGACCGGGAGGCCGGTATTGCCGATGCGGTCAGGAGCCTCGTGCCGTGGATCACGGATGCAGAACGATTCTCCCCGCAATGGATTGCGGCGGTATTCAAGACCTTGGAGCAGGCCCGTGAGAGCGTGAAGGGCAAGGGATAGCCATAGAAAACAAGGTAGGGGCGTTCACGGGACCGCTACGTTTTTAACGGGAACATGCTATAATGCACTATGATCAGTGAGCCTATTTTTGAGCATTATCTCAAACTCCTCATGGAGGGCGATCGACCCCAATGCAGGGCTATCGTTGAGGACCTCCTCCGTGCCGATGTCGAGGTGAAAGACCTCTACGGCAACCTCTTTCAAGCATCGCTCTACAAAGTCGGCGAGCTGTGGGAGAGGAACATCATATCCGTGGCCACCGAACACCTTGCCACATCTATTACCGAGAGCCTTCTGAGCCTCGTGTATCCCCGTATCTTTGCCGCTCATCATATAGGCAAGAAGGCTGTTATCGCTTGTGTGGCCAATGAGTTCCATCAGATCGGAGGCAAGATGGTGGCAGATATCTTCGAACTCCATGGATGGGATGGTTACTTTCTGGGGGCCAATACACCGCCCGATGAACTCATGGGGCTCATCGACAACAAAAAACCCGATCTCGTCGGGCTCTCTCTGGCTATTTCCGTCAATTTCGACAATCTGTTGAAAGTGGTGGAAATGGTGCGCACTACCTTTCACGATCTGCCCATTCTGGTCGGCGGCCAGGCTTTTCGCTGGGGAGGGGCGGACCAGGTATTGAAGTATAAAGAAGTTGCTTATCTCTCTTCACTGAGGGACTTAGAAGGGGTGATCCGTGACCACTCTGACTGACCTGATCACGAAATACGTCCAGGCAGAGGCATCCTTTCTGGTCCTTGTCCTCGACAGTGAAGAACATATCCTGAATGCCAATCGCTACGCCACGGAACTTGTGGGGGAAGATCTTGAAGGACAGAAGCTAAATGAGATCATCGTCGATTGCACTGGTACCGTAACGTTATTGGATCTCCTTAACGAGCCCGGTCGGACCCATCTCCTGAATGTTAGAACGGCAGGAGGTCTTCCCCAGACCTTCTATTTTCGCTTTTTCCGTGCCGGGTCTGAGGTCCTCGCCATCGGAGAGGTTAACAGCCTCGAGCTTGAGACCCTTCGGAAGGGTCTCGTCACTACCAATAACGAATTGAGCAACCTCGGCAGGGAACTTCAGAAAAAGAACGCGGAGCAGGCCCGGGCGAATGATCAAATCAGATCCCTCCTTTCCGAAAAGGAACTTCTTCTCAAGGAGGTGCACCACCGCATCAAAAACAACATGACCACGATCATGAGCTTGTTGTCACTCCAGACAGAAACGTTGCTGGACCCGATGACCTCTGTCGCTCTCGAGGATGCAAAAAGCCGTGTCCAAAGCATGATGGTTCTGTATGACAAGCTGTACCGGTCTAAAGATTTCAGAGAAATATCAGCGAAGGAATACCTCACCTCTTTGATTGATGAAATTATGGCCAATTTCCCTAATCGGTACCTGGTGGCAATGGAAACACAGATAGATGACCGCATCCGGAACGTGTCAATGAAAATGAGACACTTTTTTCAAACATTTAGTGTATTACTCCATCGCTTGCCGGTGACGGTTTGTTGATCCAAACGGCATCAGGGAGTACCATCGGTTTCGGCATCCTTCCCTTAAACCGTTCAGGA
>CAIQJW010000177.1 GCA_903872255.1 uncultured delta proteobacterium
TCGCAGGGTTCGATTACGCCGGGGGTGAAATAGTTGTTACGATAGATGCCGATCTCCAGAACCCGCCCGAAGAGATCCCGAGGCTCGTCGCAAAGGCTGAAGAAGGGTATGAGGTCGTAGCAACATACAGGAAGGACAGAAAAGATTCTCTTTTCCGGAAACTGCCGTCATATATTGTGAACAGGATAACTGCCAAGTTGGTCGGGGTGCGCCTGAGGGATTACGGATGCATGCTGAGGGCCTACCGCCGCAACATAGTCGATTATATGAATATGTGCCCTGAATCATCGAGCTTTATTCCGGCTTTAGCCAACACATTTGCAAAGAAAATAACAGAGATAGAGGTAGGTCACGAAGAGCGCAAGAGGGGCACATCCAAGTATAGTCCTTTTAAGCTTTTCAGGCTCAATTTCGACCTGATGACCAATTTTTCTCTTCTGCCCATTCAATTCATAAGCATGCTGGGGGTGATCATTTCCCTTGTCGGGCTCGCTTTCGCCATTTTCCTGATGCTTCGCAGAGTTATCATAGGTCCCGAGGGGGAAGGCACATTCACCCTTATAGGCATACTTTTCTTTTTCATCGGGATCCAGATATTTGCCCTCGGTATTATCGGGGAATATATCGGCAGGATCTACCAGGAAGTCAGGAGACGTCCGCGATACATCATTAAAAAGGAATATATGTGAGAGCGGCTGTATTCGCATATCAGGAGATCGGCTTTGTCTGCCTGGAAGCTCTTCTTGAAGCCGGCATAGACGTAGCCTGCCTTTTTACACACGATGACGACCCCGATGAGGAGATATGGTTCCGGACACCGGCCACACTCGCGAAAAGGCACGATATTCCCGTATTTACGCCTGAGAATGTAAAAGAAGAAAAATGGGTCAATATTGTCCGGAATTTTCAGCCGGATGTGATCTTCTCTTTTTACTACCGCAAGATGATCCCCAAATCCATGCTGGAAATACCCCGCACCGGGGCATTTAATCTCCACGGGTCGCTTCTGCCGCAATACCGGGGACGCTGTCCCGTTAACTGGGTGATAATAGCCGGAGAGCCAAAAACAGGGGTCACCCTCCACTATATGGTCGAGAAGCCCGATGCCGGGGATATTGTCGCGCAAAAGGAAGTTCCGATAGATTTCAATGACGACGTGCTTTCCGTTTACAGGAAACTCGTTCTCGCATCCGGGGAACTCATGCGTGATATCCTGCCGAAGATCAAGGACGGAACATTTGCGAGATATGCGCAGACGGGGTCTTCATCATATTTCGGCGGCCGTAAACCCGAGGACGGGCTTATCGATTGGAGCAAGGACGCCGTGGCAATATACAATCTCACACGTGCCGTGACCCATCCGTATCCGGGTGCTTTCACCTATATTAACGGCAAGAGGCTCTTTATCTGGAAGGCATACCCGGCGCAATCAGCTCTCAGGGCACCCGCGGGAGCGGTAATATCCGAAGATCCTTTGCTGGTCAAAGCCGGGTCCGGCGCGTTAGAACTGATATCGGTCCAGGTGGAAGGTGAAAGCGAAACTGACGCAGCCCACCTTGCATCATCCCATATTTTGAAAAACATTATTTTAGGAGGTCATACTTGAGGCTTTTGGTACTCGGAGTGAACGGATTCATCGGCAATGCTTTGGCGGAACGCGTGCTCAACGAAACAGACTGGGAAATTTACGGGCTTGATATCCGCGCTGACAAGCTTGGCGAATGTCTCGGCCATGAACGTTTCCATTATGTTGAGGGAGATATCTCGATCAACAGGGAATGGATCGAATACCATGTCAAGAAATGCGATGTCGTCATGCCTCTCGTCGCTATCGCCACGCCGATGACGTATGTCAGGGAGCCGCTCAGGGTTTTTGAGCTCGATTTCGAAGAGAATCTCAAGGTTGTCCGCCTTTGCGTCAAGTACGGAAAAAGGCTTCTTTTTCCTTCAACGTCCGAAGTCTACGGAATGTGCCCCGATATTGAGTTCAAAGAGGATGAAAGTCATCTGGTGCTCGGCCCCATCAACAAGCAGCGTTGGATCTACAGCGCTTCAAAACAGCTCCTCGACCGGGTCATCTGGGCGTATGGTTTTCAGCACGGGTTGAAATTCACCCTTTTCCGGCCCTTTAACTGGATAGGCCCCAAACTTGACGAAGTGACCACCGATCCGGAAAAAGAAGGCAGCTCCCGTGTTGTAACGCAGTTTATCAGCAGTCTTTTTCTCGCTGAACCGATCCGCCTTGTTGATGGCGGACTCCAGAAAAGGTGCTTCACATATATCGACGACGGCATTGCCTGCCTGATGAAGATCGTAGAGAACAAGGACGAGAAGCTCAACGGGCAGATCTTTAATATCGGGAATCCGAGGAATGAAGCAACTGTCAAAGAACTGGCCACAAAATTGAAAACGATGTTTACGAATGATCCCAGGACGGGACACTTTACAAAACATTCGGAGATAATCGAGGTCTTTTCGAAGGATTTTTATGGAGAAGGTTATCAGGACATAGATCGAAGAGTGCCGTCAATAGCGAGAGCCAAAGAAATGATCGGTTGGGAGCCGAAGGTCGACCTTGATACGGCATTAAAGAAGACGCTGGATTATTATCTGGCAACAAGTCTTCCCCAGACTTTACCGGTAATATGACCTCCACGGACCGGACAATAGGCATCAAGGTGGATGTAGACACCTTTGCCGGTATGCGCAGCGGAGTGCCGGTCCTTCTCGACATTTTTGGAAGTAATAAGATCAAGGCGAGCTTTTTCGTCCCTATGGGCAGGGATAATACTGGCAGGACGATAAAGCGTGTATTTACCCGGAAGGGCTTCCTCAAAAAAACGAGCAGGGTAGGGGTCGTGAGCACGTACGGCATCAAGACCCTTATGTACGGTCTTGTACTTCCGGGACCCCAGATAGCACGAAAAAATATCGAGCTGATCCGAAAGATCATACGAGAAGGCCATGAGCTTGGCATCCATGGCTACGATCATGTCAGGTGGCATGACTCGATAAAACATTTCGATGAACGGGATACGCGCCGCGAAATAGAAAAGCTTCTTTCCGTATACCGCGAGATAGTAGGCGTGAACACGCGTTCCTTCGCTGCGCCGGGATGGATGATAAATCCTTTTGTCTTTTCGATATTCAATGAAAAAGAATTGGTCTACAGCAGCGATACGCGGGGATCATACCCGTTCTATCCGGAGATGTCCGGAAAACAATTTCCCATACTGCAGATCCCGACGACCCTTCCTACCCTTGATGAAGTTATCGGCATTGTAAGCGCTGACGAAAAGGTGCTCGTGGATCACTATGTCGATCTTCTTACCGATGGCCTCAATATCATGACAGTGCATACCGAACTGGAAGGCAAGCGCTGGAGCGGTTTTCTCCGCTCGTTTATTACCGAAGCAAAAAAACGCGGTTTTAGCTTTGCGCGCCTCATAGACATTGCTGAAAACATCCGGAACGATCTCGCCACGCCCACCTGTCTTATCGAATATGGCACGATCGCCGGCCGCGCCGGTGAGGTGTGTATACAGAAGGCTAAAGGCTAAAGGCGAAAGGAAAGACCATTGCAACTGGTGTGCACCTAACCTATATTGGTTTTTTTCCTTTTTCCTTTAGCCTTTCGCCGTCTCTGCCATGTTGACAGATTCTTATTCTGTGCTATAAAAGCCTATAACCCGATTTAAGCAAATCATACAGAAAGGAGGCGGATATGCCAGGGAGTGTTTACAAGATCATCGAGATCGTTGGAACAAGCGAGAAGTCGTGGGAAGACGCAGCTAAGGTCGCACTCGATACCGCGGGAAAATCTCTCGAGGACTTGCGTGTCGCAGAGGTGATCAAGCAGGATGTGACAGTTGAGAATGGTAAAGTAAGCCAGTTTAGGGTGCGCCTCGGTATTTCATTTAAGTATCATAGCGAACCCTAAGGGGAAGGGCGGATAATAAAAACGGGCCTCGCAACCGAGGCCCGTTTTTTTATGGGAAACAATTTCTGTTTTTAATACATTCCGTCCATGCCGCCCATTCCGCCCGGAGGCATCATAGGCATCTGTGCGCCTTTGTCTTTCGGCTTTTCAGCGATCATGCAGTCTGTAGTTAGGAGAAGACCTGCGACAGATGCAGCGTTCTGGAGCGCCGTACGGGTTACTTTCGTCGGGTCAATGATGCCTGCTGCCGTCACTTAGGATATTCCAGGGAGGAACTGATCGGAGTAACCTTCCGAGATCAAATGGCTAAAGAGGAAATTGATAGAATTTATAAAGCTTTCGGCAAGATATACACAACCGGTAAGCCGGAAAAAGCCATTTTGTACAAGGTCCTTCGCAAGGATGGAACAACGGGATTTACCGA
>CAIQJW010000178.1 GCA_903872255.1 uncultured delta proteobacterium
ATGGGTAATGGGTAATGGGTTATAGGAACCCCCCCCATTGCCTATCACCTATTACCTATTACCCCTCTTCTTCACAAATTCATCTATGAGTGCCCGGGCGATGCTCACCTTGTCGGGTATAAGGGGCATATTTTCAACCGTAAACCATCGCGCGTCAGTGATCTCGTTATTGTCCACTGCAATTTCCCCGGATGCCCATTCGGCGGTAAAGCCGATCATGAGAGAATCAGGATAGGGCCACGACTGGCTCCCGAAATACCGGATATTTCTTACCTCTATACCGACTTCTTCTTTGATCTCGCGCCGCACCGTGTCTTCGAGAGACTCGCCGGGTTCGGCAAACCCGGCGAGAACACTGTACAGGTTCTCGGCAAACCGGCCCGCACGGGCGAGCAGTATAGTGTCGGCCTTTTCGACCGCCACGATAACGGCCGGTGATATTTTGGGAAACATCGTGAAACCGCATGCATCGCACTGCTTGGCAAAAATATCTGTCAGGCGGTTTACCTTTGAGCCGCAGGCACTGCAAAACCGGCACGTCCCGTCCCAGTTGAGTATCCCCATGGCCCTTACCGCCATAGAATACTCTTCCGGTCCGAGGAGGCCGAAGAGCCTCCTTAAGCCCATAAAGCTCATTCCCTGCGGGGCTTCTGTTTCCTTGGGCACAGGATACGTCTCGCAGGCCCTGTCGTCCTTAATGCCTATACGGTAGCCATCGGAGGCGGAAAGATCAAGCCCGGCCAGCGCGTCTTTACGGGGTATCGCCGGCTTGCCGCCTCTCAGATCGATAAGGATCTTTTGGCCCCGGACAATATAGATATAACCTTTTGCCGCTCCAGCCTTTTCAGTCCTCTGCGGATCTGTCTGAATCATGAAATCAAATACTTCATGGGTCCCGGAAAGTCAAGAATAACGCTCGATTTATCTTTATTTATGGAGAGAAACGACATGTTTTTGTCGAATTAATGTGCAGAAGGTGATATAATTACGGAGGATGGTGAATAACAGCATACTCCGGGATGATAGATTACGGGGTGCTCTGCCGGTTGTATCCCGTTCGCAGAATGCCGATCTTTCCCGGCAGGACAATGAAGAGAGGGATGCTCAAAGGGCGGTTCCGTCGTTTGTCGTCGCTTTCAATAGCGACGAGGTCACGATATCATCCAAAAAAAAGCCCGGCGATAATTCGCAAGGCGGAGTATTCTCTGCGCAGGCTCTGGTTCCCGAAAATACCAGGGAAATTTCTGAATTGCGGAACCTAAGTCCCGATGCGGCGGCAAATATTACCGGGGTATCGGTGAGCAGTGAAACCGTCCGGAATATAAGGTCGTTCGGTCCCTACGAGATACAGGTCAACCAGTACGCCATGAAAAGGTATGGTGAGGCAGGTTCATTCAGGGTCTGGCATACGTCCACCTTTGAAATAACCGCCTGAGGCCATATTCCTTAATTTGCTGTATTCCATCCAATTTCTTGACAAAGACAGCCGGGATAATTAATTTATTGTATCAGTATGAAAGGATTGAGTGATATCTTGAATGAACGTGAGAGGTCTGTACTTGAGCTCATTGTTGAGAATTATATCGTTTTTGCCGAGCCCGTAGGCTCTACTACAATAGCGAAATTCATGAAGAAAAAAGTGAGCTCAGCCACGATCCGAAGCATCATGGGCGAGCTTGAAGAACTGGGATTTCTCTACAAGCCTCACGCAGTGGCAGGACGCGTCCCGACACCTAAGGCCTTTCGTCATTATGTCAACAGCCTGCCCGTCCCGGGCCTTCCGGGGAAGAAAGAGCTCAAGGTCCTTGAGACCATGTCGCGAATACGTTATGGGTATACGGAAGAACTGATGGCAGATGCCTCGCGGATCCTCGCAGCCATTGCACGGTTTCCGAGCATTCTCGTAGAGCCGAAGGTCGAGAGCATGCTGTTTAAGGAAGTAGAATTTGTCAGGATGTCGCGATATACCATCCTGATCGTTTTTGTCACGGCATCGGGGATGGTCCACAAAAGATTTGTCGACACGAACGAGGATATCGAACAGGGTACGCTCGACGATATGAAGCACTATATGAACGAGCGGTTCTCGGGCCTGTCTTTTCACGTTGTCAAAGAGAACATTATCCGGGATATGCGCAGGGACAGGGAAAATTTTCAGAATCTGTATCGGAAGATACAGGACACTCTCGATATACTTGTAGGTGATGAAGACAAACGAGAGGTTCATATAGAGGGGGCATCGAAGATGATCGGTATCCCCGAATTTTCGGATGTCGAGAAACTCAAAGAGTTGTTCAAAGCCCTCGAGAATAAGGAACGGCTCGTACATCTTCTTGATCAATATCAAAGCAAAGAAGGCATAAATGTCATTCTGGGCAGCGAAAGTGATATGAGAGGCATGGAGGGAATGAGCATTATCGCATCCGCGTATCGGATAGATCGGGACAGCTACGGGGTCCTCGGTATTATAGGGCCAATGAGAATGAATTATTCCCGCCTCATTCCCATTGTCGGCTACACCGCCCGGGCTGTAACAGATCGATTCAAAACAATGTGAGGATTGGCAATGAACGAAGAGAATAAAGACCTGCAAGAGAAGGAAGAAAAGCTCGACGAGGCACCCGGAGAAAAAGGCCATCGCCATAAGCACGAAGACCATAAAAAGAAGAAAAAGAACGAGAATCTCCCTGATGAAATAAAGAAGGAGCTTGAGGAAAAGGATGCGAAGATAAGATCGCTCGAAGAGCGCATACTTTACATGCAGGCGGATTTCGAAAATTTCAAAAAGATGAAGATAAAAGAAAGGCACGATACCATCAAGTTCGGGAACGAGACGCTTATTAAGGAACTTCTTCCCGTTCTGGACAACCTCGAACTGGCCTTGAAGCATTCCGAGTCAACCGAAGATTACAAGGGTATTCACGACGGCGTAAAATTGATATTGAGTGAGTTCATCAAGGTCCTGGAAAAAGCCGGGATCAAATCGGTTGAAGCGATCGGACAGAAATTTGACCCTAATTTTCACGAGGCTCTTTTCCAGGAAGAACACGAAGAAATGGAACCCGACACTGTTGTTTCGGAACTTCAAAGGGGATATCTGTTAAATGACAGGTTGCTAAGGGCATCCCGGGTGGGAGTTTCGAAGAAACCCGACATCCAGTAGCAAAAAAGGCATTTCTAAATCCGGCAATATAAAGAAAGGTATACAATGAGAAGCAGGCATGTGGATTATTATGAGGTCCTCAATGTATCGCGGGAGGCCACCGATGAAGAGATAAAGAAGGCATATCGAAAGCTTGCCCTCCAGTATCATCCCGATCGGAATCCCGGCGACCGGGGAGCCGAGGAAAAATTTAAAGAAATAAACGAGGCCTACGAGGTCCTTGGTGACGCCCAGAAAAGGAACCATTACGAACGCTTCGGTTCCGCCGGAGATTCGGGCTCGGTGTTCGACTTTGGTTTTCAGGGTAATTTTGATTCCGTTTTCAATGACCTGTTCAGCGATTTTTTTGGCAATCAGAGGCAGCGCCAGAGAAAAGGCAGTGACCTTCGATACAATCTGACCATAGAATTTGAAGAAGCGGTATTCGGCGGCGAAAAAGAGATCGAGATACCCAAGGAAGAAGCATGCCCTGCCTGCAGCGGCTCGCGCGTCGAGCCCGGGCATGAGCCTGTTGTGTGCAGGCAGTGCGGCGGCAGGGGTCAGGTCCGCCAGAGTCATGGTTTCTTTACGATCAACAAGACATGTGAATATTGCGGCGGAGAGGGAAAGATAATTAAGGACCCGTGCAAGAGATGCAAGGGAAAAGGAAGCATAAAGACCAAGCGGAAGCTCAAGATCAAGATACCGCCCGGCGTCGACACCAATACCCGCCTGAAACTGCGGGGGGAAGGGATGCAGCAGTTCGGGGACACCGTCCCCGGAGACCTTTTCGTTGTATTGCAGGTCAGGGAACATGCCATATTCGAGCGGGCGGGAGATGACATCGTAGTCCAGGTTGACGTGGGATTCCCCTTGCTTTGCCTGGGCGGAGAGATAAAGGTCCCCACGATAGAAGGCGAATCAGTTTTGAAAATACCGCCTGGAACGCAGCAGGGCAAAGTCTTCAGGCTTAAAAGCCTCGGCGTTACCCGATCGAATTCATATGGCAAGGGAGATCAGCTCGTTTACCTCAATATCGTCATCCCCTCCGACCTTACGGACCGGCAAAAAGGCCTCGTAGAGGAGTTGGCTGGCGAGTTCAAATCATCCCCCACGGCTCGGAAGGGGTTTAAAGAAAAGTTTATGGAGTTTTTTGAATAAAGGCCGTAAATCGTAAAACGTAAATCGTAAGGCGTAAGGTGTTTTAAGAACCCTACGCCTTTTTTTTGCTCTTCACGATTCACGATTCACG
>CAIQJW010000179.1 GCA_903872255.1 uncultured delta proteobacterium
AAATGTTCCCAGGCCAAAATCTCCGCGCTGCCGGATGTCTCCAATCGTCGTATTTTCGACAAACAGGCCCTCGACAAGGGCATTGATGGGCGCCGAGAGGTATACGGCATTCGTTTGTCCCGTGCTGAAAAGAAACTGCCTTAAGGCCCGTTCGATGAGATCGGAGGCGGAGCATCCGGTGCGCTCCATCGCTGTCGTAAGCTGCCTCAGCGTATCGTACGATAACAGCACTTCAAGTTCGGTAACGTTTTCATTGTCTGCCATATTTTACGCCTTTTCACTATCTGATTCCCCAAAACCGACTATGACTGTGTGTCAGGTTGGTCCTGCTTTGCCCGATTCGATCTTCTCCGCTTTCTCCTGCGCTTCTTGCGCGGAATATCGTCCGATGTCTCTGGAGTTTCCTCAGATACGGGGCTTTCGACAATAAAGGTTTCCCACCATTGCAGGATACTGTGGTATTCCGTATGTGATTCGGCGACAACACTCAAATAAACAAGCGTCTCCGGAAATTCAGGCCTGCCGGCGATCGTATTCGGACGTCTCGGGGGCATTTTACAGATGCTGGACTTGAGCGTAAGAATAGCGCAGAGCCGTGTCGCCACCCGGCCCGGGATATGGGCAGTCTTTGCGATTTCTTCGAGAAATGCAGCACATGATGCATCGAGGGCCTGTCGTCTCGGCATACCGTCCTGATGGCGCTTAAGGGCCTCTCTTTCAATCGACTCGCCATGGAGTGCGGTAAAGAAGAGTGCAGGCGAGATCGGTGCACCGCTCCTGGCAAGTCCGTCGATAGACCGCAGATGTGTTTCGAAGGTTTGAAAAAGTCCGGGCTCTGTACGCATCCTTTCGCTTAAACCCGGAAGAAGCGATGCGAGCAAGCCGCTTTTCTCAAGCAGGAAAAATGTTGGCTCTGCGAAACCCAGGAGAAAGAGTTTTTGTATCTCCTCATACACCCGGGACGGCGATACCCGTGCAATGGTCGAGGCAAGTTTAAGGATGGCTTGCCAGGCTTCTTCTTCTATTTCAAAATTATGCGAGGCTGCAAAACGGACCGCTCGGAGCATCCGCACAGGGTCCTCCGTGAATCGCACTTCAGGATCGCCTATGGAGCGAATAAGACGCTCTTTAAGGTCGGCAAGCCCCGTACTGAAATCAACCACAGATGAATCGGCAATGTTGTAGGCAAGCGCATTTATCGTAAAATCCCGCCGGATTGCATCTTCTTCCGGGGTTCCAAAGATATTGTCTGCGAGAACCATCCCGTGTTCATCCTTGAGATGGCGTACATGCCGCCGCTTTCCCTCGTCGATCTCGGGAATCTCCTCGATATCAGAAGAATCCGCGGCGCGGCGGAAAGTGGACACTTCTACGATCTCATCCTGAAAACGTATATGGGCCAACCGGAACCGCCGCCCCACAAGCCGGGAGTTATGAAAGAGCCGCTTAATCTGCCCGGGCGTCGCATTGGTCCCGATGTCAAAATCCTTCGGTGTGCGTCCCAGCATAAGGTCACGCACGCACCCACCCACGAGATATGCGATAAAACCCCGCGAGTGGAGTCGGTACAGGATACGAAGGGCATTCGGGCTCATCTGCTTGCGCGATATCCGGTGCCCCTTCTTCGGGATAATCTTTGGTCTTGATTCCATGGACTTCAAGATAACATAAAATACGGGTTATGGGTAATACGAAAACAGGGTATCGACCCCGTTGGATAGATACCCTGTTGTATATGTCACACTAATTAACGCGTTCTATTCTGCTGCCGCTTCCTTGGCCTTTTTCACAACGGCCCTCTGGTCGGGAGGCGGAGGCGGCGGGACAGCGCCTTCCATCTTGGTGATGGCACTGAACTTCGGCGGGCATGCCTCAAAGCAGGTGCCGCACCGGATGCACGCGTCCTGATCGATGATATGGATCTGCTGCTTTGCGCTTATGACCGCATCGACAGGGCAGCGCCTCGCGCAGGTGGTGCATGCCTGGCACTTCTCGGGGTCAATGTAGTATGAGAAGGGCTCGGTAAACTGCTTTGTCACCTCTTCGAGGGTGAAGTAGTTCTCGTGCCCGTCGTGGCCCTCCAAGCGTCCTGTGAGTTTCTCGCGGTTTGCGATCTTGAGGTACGGGACCTTTTTCTTGACGTCCGCGAGCCTCTTTTTCAGGTCGTCGGGGGCTATCCCCTCGGCCTTGCCGATGGGGCCGACACCCTTTATCGTCTTCACGAACTCGTTCACGGACTCCGTAAAGACGTTCGCCTCGGCGCCGGACATGAAGTTCATGCGTAGCCTCTCGGGGTTCAAACCTATGTACTCCATGACGCGCTTCACTAGAAGCACCATGTTGTGCGCCTGGTAGTTGCCGTGGGTGATGTAGTTGCACTCGCCCAAGTGGCAGGCGCCTAAAAAGACGCCGTCAATGCCCATCTCGAATGCACGCAGGACAAAACCCATATCTACGCGCCCCGAACACATGACGCGGATGATCCTCATTTCTGTTGTATATTGCAGTCTGGACACGCCAGCCAGGTCAGCGGCTCCGTACGCTCACCAGTTGCAGGCGAAGCCCAGAATTCTCGGTTTAAATTTTGCCGTACTCATACTCCCACCTCCTTTATAGACTTCTACTCGGCCGCTGCGGCCGCATCTATCAGCTTCTCGATCTCGCCATCGGGGACGACGACATCGATCTCGCTTACAACTTCACTGTCCGTATAGTGGCGAAGCTGGATGGCCCCGGTCGGGCATTTCGTGTTGCACAGG
>CAIQJW010000180.1 GCA_903872255.1 uncultured delta proteobacterium
CAATATAAAAGAAATGGTCCTTCCCTACTTAAATAAGATGCAAAAAGATAGAACTGATGTCCGTCAGAAGGCTTATCTCGACATCATAAAGGCAAATTTAAACGAGATAATGGCCCCATTCTTAAACAGGATACGGCAATTAAATTTCACACCGAAAGAGGTAGAGGTAGCATCCCTTATCAAAGATGGGAAGACAACAAAGGAGATAGCCGAGATCATGGGCGTTGCAGCGAGCGCCATAGATTCCCACAGAAATAATATCAGGACAAAGCTCGGACTGATAAACAAAGACATCAATCTCCGCTCATATCTGCTGACAGTCAAATGAAGAAGACGGGTTATGGGTCATAGGTTGTAGGTTATGTAGAGAACCTGGAACCTGGGACCGTCTTTTATGCTACAATGTCCAGCATGCGCAAATCGTTTATCGAGATCAATGCCGAATTCCAAAGGGCCCTTGGGGTCATGGAGGAAACAAGCAAGCATGCCTTTATCACCGGAAAGGCCGGTACGGGAAAATCGACCCTCCTCGAATATTTTCGCCAGAATACCCAAAAGGACGTTGCCGTGCTCGCTCCGACCGGCGTTGCGGCATTAAATGTCGACGGGCAGACGATCCATTCATTTTTCGGTTTCAAGCCGAGCATTACACCCGAAAAAGTAAAGAAGATAAGCGGCCCCGATGCCGCGATCTATAAGGAATTCAACACGATCATCATCGACGAGGTCTCTATGGTCCGCGCGGACCTTCTCGACTGCGTCGAGAAATTCATGAGGCTCAACGGGCCTTACCGGAAACAGTGGTTCGGCGGGGTCCAGATGATCTTTGTCGGCGATCTTTATCAGTTGCCGCCCGTTGTTGCGTCCGCCGAAAGGGAGATATTCACCCACAGGTACGAATCCCCCTATTTTTTTTCGGCACAGGTATTCAAAGAGCGTACCTTTTCGATGGAATATATCGAACTGGAAAAGGTATATCGCCAGACGGACCAGGATTTTATCGAACTTCTGAACGGTATACGGAACCGGACATGCACTGACAGCGATATCGAGAGGCTCAACAAGAATTATCGTCCCGATGCCAGTCGGCCATCGGATAGTTTTGTCATCACACTTACGAGCACGAACGACCTTGCAACAGAACGAAATCTCGAGATGCTCGAAGCCCTGCCTGACCGGGCTTTTACCCTGACCGGCAAAACAAGCGGCCTGTTCGAGAGATCATCTCTGCCGGCCGACGAGCAATTGACCTTAAAGGCGGGGGCGCAGGTCATGCTCGTCAACAATGATAAATTCGGCCGCTGGGTGAACGGTTCTCTCGGGATAGTAAAGGGCTTAAGCAAAGTGGACGGGGAGGAAGACAGGGTAATGGTGCGCCTCGATGACGGCAAAATGGTCGAGGTCACGCGGAACGCGTGGGAGCTTTTTGAATACGAGTACGACAGGAAAACAAAAAAGATCTCGACGAGGATGACCGGCACATTTACCCAGTACCCGATCCGTCTCGCATGGGCCGTGACGATCCACAAGAGCCAGGGAAAAACGTTCGAGCGGGTCATAATAGACATGGGCCGTGGGGCTTTTGCACACGGACAGGTATATGTGGCCCTCAGCCGGTGTACAAGTTTCGATGGCATAGTCCTGACGAAAAAGATCACGAAAAACCACATCCGGACGGACTGGCGCGTCGCAAAATTCCTCACACTTTTCCAATATCAAAAAGCAGACGAGCTGTCAAACTACGACGAACGCAGCGACATCATACGCGATGCGATACGGCGGGGCCTCAACGTCGAGATAGTATATCTCAAGCCGAACGATACGAAGTCACGCCGCGTCATATGCCCCATAGCCATAGAACCCATGGAATTCAAGGGAAAATCATTCGAAGGCCTCCGCGCGCACTGCCTTTTACGCGACGAAGAAAGGCATTTCAGGATCGATAGGATACTGGAGATCAACTACAGCAGTTAACCCCCCACGTTATTCCTGCCGGGGGTGGTGTGAAACTTGAAATATAAAACCCTTAAGAGAGGATCCAGTTCGGATGGCCCATAGCGTGTTGCGCGATGGTGTCTCTGATCCATATTTCATCGAGGCCTGGTGTTATATAAAAACGGGGTTCAAGCAGGGGATCATCAGGTTGTATTATTCCCTGTTTTAGGGCCTCGCCGGCGAGGGCGGTGTGGGGATAGATCCTGATGCCGACGGTCACCTTGAGAAAGGCATAGTCAAGGGAGGCGGCGAAGACTAGCGTATCCTGGACGGATTGACGTGTTTCTCCGGGTGCTCCGAACATCAGAAAACCTATCTGCTTTATGCCGTATTTTTTAAAGAGCCGGGATGCCCGAGCGACATCTTCGCGCCCGAACCGCTTGTGCATACGGCGAAGAACCTCTTCATCCGCACTCTCCGATCCCAGCGATATCTCGAAGCATCCGGCATCCGCCATGGCGGATACGAGTTCTTCGTCGATCCTCCACGGGTAAATGATGCTGCGCCACTTTATGCCGAGTCCTGCGTCCGTGATGGCGCGGCTAAGCGATAACGCATACGAACGGGGAAGGTTGAATGTGTTGTCGACAAAATAGAGCTGTCTGGTTCCGGCCGCCACCAGCCTTCCTATCCATTCGATGACGGACGCGACCGGTCTTTTCCTCAATATCCTTCCTTCGATCGAGGCGGTCGAACAATAGCTGCAATCCATCGGACAACCCCGCCGTGTTTGTACGGGCACCCATGTGTCGGCGGTGACAGGCGAACCTACGATATAATGCGGATCAGGGAACGGGAAATTCCCCGTATCCCTGATAAATTCACGCTTCCTGGCGCCGGGTTTACCTTTTGTGTGCAGGCCGGGAATGTCGTCAAGGGGTTCCCCCTTCTCGAGTTTCTCAAGCACCGTGCACAATGCCGCTTCGCCTTCACCCTCTATGCCCATATCGGCGTCGCTGTCCGAGAGGATGGCGTCGGGGAACATACTGTAACCTGCTCCTCCCAGGATGATAGGCCTGTCGGACAAGCGCCTGGCAAGAGCGATGATCTCCCTGTCATCCCGGTAAAGAAAATGCGTGTTCACCATCGTCTGGTCATCGATATTCCTGATCGATATACCGATAACATCCGGCCTGAAATTGTTTATGGCATCCTTTATATGCGACTCGATATCGTCAAGCCCGACGCAATCGATCATCTTCACGTTGTGATGCCTGTCGGAGAGCGCCTGCGCGACAAACGCGAGCCCCAGCGGCATTGTCCGCATATTGATCTCTGTCCTGTTAGCCGAAATGAGCAGGACTTTCATAAAACCCCCGGTCTGAAGAATTGTTCAACGTTCCAAAGTTCAACGTTCCAGGTGAAAACGAAGATCGGAACCGATGCTATCTACCCGTGTAATCGCCTCTATACCGCCTAAGAGCTTATCTCTACCGGTACTTGAGTGCGAACACCGTTGTGACAATTGCAATCACCAGGGCGACCGCATTGGAGGCAATGACGGGGGGAGATGTGATCAGAAAACCGTAAACGATCCATAACAGGGAACCGGCGGCCACCATCAAAGGCATTAACGGGGAGACGTCTTTCGCCTCCTTAAGCCTCCGGATCCGGATTATCTGCGGCAGGAGAGAAAACGTCGTAAAGCAGGCGGCTGCATAACCGATAATGTCGACCCGTATATCCAAATTTATACCTGTTTCCCTTCATTCTCTGCTATAAACATTCTGAACAGTTCATCAATATCATCTTCATGCGCAATCTGACCTTTACAATCTATGGCCATAAATAGTCGTCTAACAGATAATAATATTTTTCCATAACCTATTACCCATAACCTCTAACCCGCCTTATTAAGCCAAACACGATACCGACGGCTTATCTGCCTGATTCTCACCTTTTTTCACGCGGCCAAGGAAATCGAGGACCGTTCGGACGTAATCATCCGGCCTTTGTTCGTACGTGTTGTGGCCGCAGCGCGGGAATACGGCAAGCTCGCCTTTGGGCAGGCCCCGATAAAAGGCGATGGATTGTTCGACATAAAAGATCGAGCTGCGGTCGGGATATAAAACGAGGGCAGGGCAAAGCACCTTCGGCAGTACCGGCCTTAGGTCGAAATGATCAACCCCGTATTCTCCGCCGCACCGCGCAAACTGGTTATATTTTGTCTCGGCCGTCTCACCGTGCCAGTCGATGACCTTTGCCTGAAGGCGCGGTTCCAGGTCCCTGAAATTGATGACGAGCCGTTCGCGGTTCAATTGGGTCATCGGCACTTCGCTGTAGCACTGCGTGCTCGCGGCCGCGATGCTTGTAACATCTTCCGGATAGCGCGCAGCGTAATCGACCGCAACGACCCCTCCTTCACACTGGCCGACAAGATGGCAGGGACCGACGGCGAGGGCCTCCTTCATGCTTCGTAATTCCTCTACGCTGTCCGCCCTGAATCGATCGCTGACGTAAAAATCGAAAAAATCATCCCCGTCTTCTGAACGCCCGAAACCGCGGCGGTCGTACATGATCACGCGATAGCCGGCCTCGACAAAACGGGGGAATATATAACGCCATATCTTTATGCACCCGAACCCGTGGTGCAGAAGAATAATAGTTTCTTCAGCCTCGCCGTGGATCTCGTAGTAAACCTTACGCCCGTTTATCTCTGTAAAAGGCATTGTCTTTCTTTATGCTTTCTTCTTCGCCGGTTTTTTCGCGGCGGGTTTTTCCATGTTGACCGCCAGGTTCTTTATCCCGTTCTTTGCAAATTCCTGCTGGTATTTCTGAACGAAAGATCCTTCTTCCTTGAAAAATTCCTCGTCGGTCATTGCCTCGATCTTCTTTTCCCCGAACTTGCTCAGCATGTCCCGGCCCGCCAGGTTATAGATCAATCTGTCGAGGAATGCGTTGTCGTCATACCGTTCAATGAGTTCGTTCAGTTCGTCATCTTCCTGGAATTGAGAAGACAGATAAAGTGATTCGGCCTCCTGATCGTATTCCACGAGTTCTTCAAGCCCGAGGTCCTTCGCAAATCCGCAAATATATGATTGGATCTCCGAGAATTCGTTGCCTTCCTCATCGTCATCATACGCGTTGGCTAACCAGTTGCCAAGATATACCGCCTTGAGCAATGCTTCGAACTGTTCCTTCGTAAATTCTACCTTCATTTTTCCTCACTTTATTTTGTTGAATGTTTAACGATGCTCATGCACAAGTTGTCCTTAATAGAGAACATAGAATTTATTATAACTCCTTACTCCTTACGATCTGCTTCGCTGCCTTATCTTCCCGATCTCTGTCGACCAGTCCTGTGTTACCGGTCTTCCCTTTTTATACCGGAAGTCGCAGACGCCGTCACCTGTTGCTATCGTTTTTGTGCGTACGAGTCCCGAATTAAACGCCTTGCTCGACGGAAAATCAGCGAGGCAAATATAGGGGGCCAATTCCGGGACCCTTCGGGCGGTCACGTATTTTACCATGGCGCACTCGGTGTAGTCGCATCCATAGTCGAAATCACCGCCCCGGCCGTCTATATACTTCGCCACCCAGTTCGCGGGATATTCCCGCCTCTGGGTCCATACGGCCCAATCGCTGAACATTTGACGATATTTAGGACTGAACAGCCTTTCTGTCATTGCCTGTTTCTGCTCAACGGTCATTGCCTTGAATTGCCTCTCGTCGAGGTCGTAGAGGATCTTTCCGGTATTTTCCGCCGTTTTTCCGAACTGCCGCAGTGATCCATATAGTGCCACGTACCAGGCCGCGACGGGTATGAGGTATGATATGAGGTTCTTATCTCCCCCCACGGCGGGCAGACCTGGAATAAGGTTTTCAAAATTGGCGAGGGCGTCCCGGGACATTTTAGCCGTACGTTCGGGACCAAGTTCGGGCGCAAGGAATTGCGATGCGCCGTCGACCGTTTCCTTGAAATCCTTCATAAGCCGGTCTTTTTGGGCAAGATAGTAGGGATCCTGCGCGTTTCCCTTTTGAATGAACAACGTGTTGCCGCATAAAAGCGCCAGAGATGTGACTCCGGAACATTTAAGAAATTGTCTTCGATCAAGGGAAGTCATGCAATCCTCCTCGCGGGAGCGTCTCCCGAATGTTAATTTTTCGCATAATTGAGCGGGAAACACAATTCGAATGTTTGGCTATTCCTGACTGCGGGCTGGAATCCAAAGTCCCCAAAGGCCCCAAAGGCCCCAAAGGCCTTAACTTCAGCCCGCTCGTCACTTCACTTGACCCCGGAAGCTCTCGCTATTTCACCTTTATCGCGATAGTGCCCAGGGACCGCGAAGGGTTCTCGGCATCGATCCTGATGATCCCCGGTGCGTTCTCCACGCTGAGGCCGTCCGCAGGGACCTTGGAAGAGACCTGTTCGTTGTCGACCATCACGGCAAGCACGTATTCGCCCTTGCCGAGGTTGGTAAACGCGAACCTGCCTGCACCGTCCGTTGTCTTCGCGTCCACGGGGAAGCTGGCGAAACTCTGGGGATCGATGTTTGTCATTTTGGGCCTGTAGGAAAATAGCGCCACCTTCCTGCCTGTGAGCGGTGCACCGTTGAGGTTCACGGCCCCTGCCACTGATGTGCCCGTAAGGACAGGCCCGCTCAGGAAGGCGGACTTTGCCGGGTCGGCCCCCTTTGCTTTTGCCTTGTCGGCCCAGGCCTTTGCCTCGTCCGCCCGGCCGAAGTGCATAAATGCCTCGGCTATCCTTAAAGATGGGGTCTTACCCGAATACCACTTTGTCTCGTCGGCAAAGGACCTCAGGTATTTCTCGTTTTCAGCCGTCGCCGGGATAGAACTCAACCGTTTGAGTAGGACCATACGCGCCAGTATCTGGGAGTTGGCGTTCACAAACATCCGCTCCACGGCCTTTTCTGTCTCCCAGAGCTTGAAGTATCCCTTCATCACGGCATCCTGCCCGGCATAGAAGAAGATGGACCCGTCTTTTCGGCTCGAAAGATAGTTCTCTATCTTCGTGATGTTCTCCGGCGTCAGGGCGTACGTGTTATTAGATACCATCACGCCGCTGCCTGCAGCCTCCATGCGCCATTCCTTTACAGCTGTCTTTTCAGGGATGAAGAGCAGAACGGTCCTCACAGCCTGTCCTTTCTCGGGTATCCCGGCCGCCTCGGCCAGGTTCTTTTTGTTGAGGTCGTAGCGGGTGACGGCATCCCTGTATGTGCCGCAGATGATGACGGCGTAGACGGCAAGGAGCACCGCCGGCACAATAAGCCTTATCAGGCGCGCCCTGACTGTCATCTCCCTCGCTGAAAGTACCGTAACGAAACCGGCAATGATGGCGAGCGAAAACCCCAGCATGACCATGAGCGAATAGGAAAGGAGCCGCCAGCCATGGATACTGGGCTCGCCCGATCTGCCCAGCACTTCGGCCACGAGCAGGAAGTACTTGTTAAAACTCTCGTTCAAAAGAAGAAGGAGACAGTAGGCGATACCGCCGCAGGCCGCACCCATGAGAAAGCTTGTGAGGAACTTGGGCCATCGAGGCATGACCATATCCTTGCTGCCCGCCCGCCACGACACAAGGTCGCCCGCCCAGCCCGTCTCGCCGACGAGAACCCAGAGCATTCCCGATATAACGCACAAGACGACCCCGTAAAAAATAAGGGCCTCCGGCAGTGAAGACGGCAGGATTCCCGAAATGATAGCAAGCGGCATCCGGGCCATTGCCGCGACAAGAAGAAGAAACAGGACGGCACCTCCCGCAGCGGCTACGGCGGCCTTCGCCATCTTGACTGTGTGTCTTCGGAGGAGGCCGAAGTTGGGGTTCAGCTCATAAAGGACAAAGATAAAGCCGATAATGGCGATGATCACCATCACTGCCGCCATGACCCCCACATTGCCCCCGAGGACCGCAAGGAACCCCGTCGACATGGCCTCAAGATCGGCCTTTTCTTTAACGGTAAGGAGCATGTCCATATAGTTCGGTGCCGCAATGACACTGAGTATAGACATGATGCCGACACCCCCCGCAACGCCAAACATTCCCATAACGAGAACAAAGATTATGTCCTTCAAAAACCCCTTCATAGGACCCCCCTTAAATCGGCACTTACGTCATTTTCCCTGAACCCCCGTTCTTCCGCAAGAAAAAACCGCCCGCTGCCGATGAAAAGGAAACAACGTTCATGAACGCGGGTCCTGGTTTCTCAGGGATGTTTTTGGTTTTCGCTTTTTGCTTTTATGCGCCGGGACAGGTCTAGGACAAGGTCCCGGATATCTCTTTTTTTCAATGCGTCTTCCGGCGACGGGATGCCGTGCCGGGTGGCGGTTTCCGCAAGGAACGTGTTTGCCCGGTTGCTGATGACGGGGTCGACGCCGAGGCGAAGCAGTTGGATCTTGTTCAGCAACGCTTTTTCTTCTCCGGCTCTGGCTGTCATCAGGGCCCGCCCGATCAGGATCTCGACGTCGAACTGGACAACGCTGCGCAGCACAATACGGTCGCCGCCGCCATAACGCCCCAGTAAGGTGTCAAACCGCTGCAGGGCCCATCCGTCGATGCTTCCTGTGTAACCGGCCGCAACGCCCCCGACCATGATGACGAAATGCGTTTGATTCCAATCGACGCATTGCTTGATGAGATCGAGGACGACCTGCCTGTCTCTTTGAGTGATCTCGACATTTCCCGCAAACCCGTCGCGCTCGTCGGATATGATCTGGGCCAGGGTCAAAAGAAGCATCGCCCCTCCGAAGTTCGTCTTCCCGGGAACTACGGCTTTTCGGGCCACCTTGAGCAGTTCCGGGAAATAGGAACGGATCCGCCCGGTGAGTTCGTCATGCGTGCTGCCCCAGCGGTACGTCTGGTGCAGGTAAAAGCCGATGAGCCCGCTCGCGCGTATCGTCATTGCACGGATCAACTGGTCGACGTCTCCGGCTGTCTCAACGCTTAAGCGTGCAACCGTGTTGCGGGGCAGGCTCGACAGTGCACCCCCGACGATCAAACGCCACTCTTCAAGAGAAAGGCCGGCCCAATTCAGAAGGTACCCGGTCACGGCCTCGGCCTCCAGGCACTCCAATGGTTCTGCCACGATCTCATAGACCTTGACGCGGTCAAACACGAAAATGTCGGTGATGAGCTTTGCTATATATCCGTTGACCAACTCGCAGCGCGCATCGTTGTTAAGGATCAAAGTCCAGATGTAGATTATCAGGCCCTTGTTGACTTTTGTAAGCACCTTCAGAAGCATTTTGTAATCGTTCCTGAAAACCTTGGGGGCATTGATCAGGTCGTACAGCAGCGTCCTCAACATAAGCCAGTCGCTCACGTCGACGACGCTCCTCATGTGCAGCCGGCCCGTAAGCAAAAGGTCCGCCAGCTGCCGATGATCGACGTTGTCGTCGCGCAGGACCCCGATCAATTTGCCGTGGCTGATATTATTCCTGATCAAGGTCATGTTCAAATTGCGGACGGTGTCCAGCAATTGCTCGTAATAAACGCCGGCGCTGTTCCCGTGCCGGGGCCCTTTCAGGGTTTTGAGCCTCTCGGCAAGGGTCCCCCTGGCGGAGTAATCCGTGAATGTCATAAAATCATCCATGAGCTCCGGGCCTTCCTTGCCGGTCATGCGCTCCAGCAAACGCCGGCCGTGCCATACCTGAGTTGGCCCGGGCACCCCGCAAAGCTCCCGCACGCTTTCCTGCTCGGCGGATTCATCAAAGCTCAGGTAGCGGCCCCATGTTTTGCTCAACGCCAGGTAGATGTTCTCTTTATCGTTGCCGCCCCCCGATGACCGGAGTATGGTGAGCATGATCACGTATCCGAGACTTAAGTAAAGCGCAGGCTTCCACCGCGCCTGATCGATCAGGGGACGAATGTTGACGACAATGTCATTTCCTTCACACACCGCCATACCCATATCAGGCCCGAGGTTATAGGAGATCCTGTATCCCTGCGTCCACAAATAATCCGCATAACGGAAAGCGTAGTTCTTTACGACCTGGTGAACAAAACCTGTGATCTCTTCCAACAGGTCAGTACTGACAGGCCAGGCGGCGGACCGGGCGGAGACATCGATCTCTAAACGATGGCCGTCATTTACCGCGGAAATACTGCTGAACCAGGTCCTCGCCGGGTGGATGTGGTAGATGTTAGGTTTATTGAAAATGTCGAGTGAAGCCAACAGGAGTTGAGGTTGGCCGAGGTACGTGCCGATGACCAGGTCCCTTAATTCGTCCGGCGCGGCCTTCGGATGCGTTATCGCCGCGGCCGCATAATGAAAGACCGCGGCGGCAAACATATCCAGGACCTCGGGATGGACGATGGGAAGCTCCTTGACCTGGTAAAAATAGGGGATGAATAAATTCCAATGCGCATCGATGACCACATTCTCCCCATCCTGCTTGATCTTCAAGACCGCTCCGCGCCGGGCAACGATATTGACCGTGATATCCGCACCGGCCCCTTCCGGCCAGGCCGTGGAAAAGAGCGCCATGAACCTCGAATCGCAAAGCCCTTTCACCCCGGCGGAGACGACCGCGTTCTTTGTGAGGAGCAGCCCCTCTCCCGCCGCGAACAACGGGGCAAACGCACGCTCGCCCTTGTTCTTGCGGAAGGTAAGGCCAGGCAGATCAACGCTGTCGGCAAGCGCAGGGTAGGCGATAGATCTCGCAGATTTTGGATGGGCAGGGAAGGATGGTTTTTTGATCACCACGGATTTTACCATGAGAAGGGCTCATGTACCAGTTTCAAGTTTCAAGTTTCAGGCAAAAAAAACCTTTCAGGCCCGGATATGAACTGAACGGTCGGGAGGAACCGGCTGTATATTCTATGAAAAGGTTACATTTAAAGTAAGACAGAATATATGTCACCTGAATAACGGCACACCTTGACATTTCGCATATATAGTGAGGCATGCGACGGTGCACGGATGTTTCCGCACCAAGTCCCGACAGGATGGAGAATATTCTATTAAAACATATCAAGTTACATTATATTGAATCTATTCCGATGATAAAAAGCGTAAAGTACCAGTTCTATTCCTCTGTCTATACAGTTATGTTCGTCATTCCTGCGGGCTGTCCTTTGAGCATAATGCGTTTCAGAAACCTCGAGATAAATGAAATTCAAATTATCCTTGCAAATTAAAAGACTATCTTTTAATATACAAGGATGATATTGAGAAGAATACAGGCCTCAGTCGAAGAATCCCTGAAAGCATTTCCGGTTGTGGGTCTTATCGGTCCCCGCCAGGCAGGAAAAACCACCCTGGCGAAAATGATATTGGAAAAATTGGAAACAAAACCCATTTACCTTGATCTGGAGCTTTCCTCTGATCTTAATAAGCTCCGCGATCCGGAAATGTATTTTAGGACATATCAGGACCGGCTTGTAATTATCGATGAAGTCCAGCGCATGCCCGAACTCTTCCCCCTCATCAGGGCAATCATAGATCAGAACAGAAGCGCCGGCCGCTTTCTGATTCTTGGTTCGGCATCCCCCGCGCTTGTGAGACAGGCGTCGGAAACACTTGCCGGACGAATTGTTTATTGGGAATTGCTTCCTTTTTCCCTCGATGAGATCGGGAATGAAAATTCGAGCCGGCTATGGCTTCGCGGGGGCTATCCCTTAAGCTATCTTTCGTCCGGCGATGATGAGAGTTACTCGTGGCGGGAGGCCTTTATCAGGACGTATCTGGAAATGGATATACCCCAACTTGGAATTCGGGTCCCGGCATCGCAGCTCAGACGGTTCTGGACCATGCTGGCGCATAGTCACGGACAATTGTGGAATGCCTCCAAGATCGCAGGGAGTCTTGGAATCTCTGCGCCAACCACAAAGCATTACCTGGACATCCTTTCGGATACTTTCATCGTGAGACAGCTCCAACCTTTTTTTTCTAACGTTAAAAAAAGGCTGATAAAATCTCCCAAAATATATGTACGCGATTCCGGTTTATTCCACACGTTAATGCGGATCAAGGAAAGAGATGACCTTGACGCGCATCCCTCGGCTGGGGCTTCCTGGGAGGGCTTTATTATTGAACAGGTTATTGCCGCAAAACCTAGAAATTGGGATGCGTATTTTTACCGGACTTCGGCAGGGGCAGAGGTAGACCTCCTGTTGACCGATAATGTGGGCAGACCTATCGCGATCGAGATCAAGTACTCCCTGAGCCCAAAACCAGGAAAAGGTTTTTGGACCGCAATCGAAGACCTTGCCTGCGATAAAGCATTCGTGATATTCCCCGGCATTGAATCATATCCCCTTAGAGAAAATGTTTGGACGCTGCCTGTCGCACAGATCAGCAGAATATTTAAATGAGGCCCGTATACAGCCCCGCTCTGGAAGTACGATGCCAACAACGTCCCTGACACTTCCCCAAACCGTCATTCCGGCTCGCCGGAATCCAGCGTCTTTCAAGCCTTTTTTCATGCTCCTCGAAAAAAATGAATGATTGCAAGACCTGGCCCCGGGAGCTCTTCAAGTCTCCACTTGTATGGCCCAACACGGGCGTCAGCGAGACGCGTTTCGCGCGGATTCGCTGCACGCATTCGTTATGTGTTAATTACTTTCAAACCCAGGAATCTAACCATCGGATCAAAATCTCTATCGTCATGCAGCAAGGGTAGCTGGTAATGAATGCAGAAGGTGCCGATCATTACATCTATGGTTTTCCCTACGGTAACGCCTTTTTTCCTGAGAGATCTATAGTTCATGGCGCTCTGTAAGGCCAACACGCGGCCGCCCATTGCCATAAATGGCATTCCCAAAAGGAGGTTTCTTGCGACTCTAAAGTCTTTGTCGTTTTGAAATCCCTGAAGCACTTCAGTCAGGATGATGTCTCCAACTATAATGGGGGTATTCCCCAGTGACGAATCCAGCCAGTCCGTTTGCGGTGTTATCCTGCCATTGAAGTAATCGATCCAGACGGAAGAGTCTACAATAATCATCAGTCTAACCGCATCTCCTCAAGACTGCCGGTCCACTTAAGTTTTCCCCGATAACCCCTTATTTTCTCCTGACCTTTCATTTGTATTAATAGCTTTAGGCCCTCTTCTATGGCAGCTTTTTTCGTCCTGATTCCTGAGGTCTTGAGGGCGGATTTCATCAAGTCATCGTCGATCACTACATTTGTTCTCATTAATTACCTCCTATGTGTATCGACACCATTTATTATACACATTCAGGACACCGTTTGGAAGGCCTAAGTTTTTATCACATAACGACCAAGCTCACCCGCCGCTTTGAAGCGCAGTGAACAAGCGGTCAGGTGCAGCGCATTGTTGGGCAATTACATTTATCAAGGAACCGGGTTCAAGGAATCCAGGATCACGAAGACGAGAAGTTGGTTCTGTCTGCTTATTTTTCTCAAGGTTGGACACGTCGGAATTTACTGCACCTTTATTTGATGCTTCTATCGGTTTCGATGGAGCAGCTGGTTCCTACGGCGGTTTACGACTTTCGATGTTGCCGCTTGGTGGCGTACTTTGAAGTGGAATTCACCCCACAGATGCCCTGCTTCGGAACGGCTAGCAATGGGTGTCCAATAAATGTTTCAAATTCAGGTTCAGCCAGGCATTTACACTGAGGCCTGCCTTTTTGGCCGAGGTGTAAATTTGTCGGTGGGTTTCAGGGGATAGCCTTACCAGGAATTTTCCGGAAAATGGCTTGCCGGGAGCCTCGCCTCTTTCCTTGCACATATTCAGGTAATCGTCTACGGAGCCATGAAAGGCTTTTTCGATCTCCTTTACACTGTCACCTTCGAATGTGACAACATCCCGGATCCCGATCACCTCGCCGTAAAATGTCATATCCTCGTCGTCGAATTCGACTTTTGCCGTATACCCTTTATATGTCATCATAATTTACTCCCGCTTCCTTTAAAAAACGCCGCATTGACCGTATTGCTCCTCTCCTGGTCTCTTTTTCCGGATGGGGCCGGTGGAAAACACCTCGCACCCCATTAAGCACGATCCGGACCCGTGAGCCTTGCCCCTCGCTTATTTGAGCCCCGGCAGACAGAAGAAGTGCCTCAATATCCTGCCAGGCGATACCCGCTGAAACCGGATCCTTGAATATTGCCTGGTAGGTTTTGCGATGCTTGCCCATGTATTATGATATCACCAGATAGTATCATTGTCAAAGATTAGATGGTCTATCCACCTTTTCTCAATTGACATATTTAAGGACGTCCCTCCAACGTCCCTTACCTCCTCAAAAGGGACGACCGTAAATAAGTAAATAACTCAAAACGCATGCCCTTCTTCCCGGGCAATCCTCTCACCCCGTTCCACCGCATACCCTACTGCGGGCGGGGTCATGTTAAGAAATGATGCAACGCCCGCCATTGAATGTCCTCCATGGCGAACGGCAAAGTAGCAGAAGAGGCTCCGGGCCTTGACCAGAGTGGAGCGACGACCTCCGTTGATAAGGTTATCGACAGTGATCCCGTAGAGGCTGCTTGCCCGTACAGCCAGGGCATCGAGGGACACGACTTCTGTAACCCTCCGGGGCTGACCGGCGAGGATCCTTTCCACAAAGGCGCTGTCGCCGAGAATGCGCTCATCGCTCTTTATGCGCCCTTCAGCCTTTTTGATCTCTTCCCACGACCCGTAACTCCTAAGCAGCCCCCCTCCGGTAAGGTCAGGCCTCTTCGTATGAAGCCTCGATTCCATTGCCGAAAGATAGACCCGCCGGGCGGTCTTCGCGGTCCTGCCGTAAAACCTGAGCACATAGTCCACATCCTGCCACGGGTGAGAAACTCCTCCCATGAGAGCACCGTGCCCGGAGTAGGAATAGGGTTCGCCGAGGTCTTTGATGATGCCGGCCCTCAGAGGGTTCAGGTGGATGTAACAGACGAGTTCGGTAAGGTAGGCGTCTTCCTGACACAGGATCGACTTGTACCTGTTCTGGAAGAGCGGGCCGTGCCGGCGGTGCCTCTTATTAAAGGTCACCGCATGGCCGGTAAGGATCCGGGCCATAACGGTATGGAGGGGAGTCAAGCCTGTCCTCAAGAGAAGGTGGACGTGGTTGCCAAGGAGCGCCCATGCGTAGCAGGGGGTGGAGGTATCGCTGAAGACCCTTCCCATCCGCTCCACAAAGCGGTCCCTGTCGGTGTCGTCACGGAAAATAGCTCTTCGTTCAATGCCCCGCACGATAATATGATGAAGTACTCCTTCGGCATCAAGTCGGGCATGGCGCGGCATAAGGAAATGCTAGCACCTGAAGGACGGGCCGTCAAGAGTTATTTAGTTATTTACGGACGTCCCTCTAGTCTCTATTCTTAAATCAAGAAAACGGGACAAGAATGATGTCTAAGGTGCAATCCAGCCCCATTTTACAAAAATTGTTTTCCCTTCAGGCGACTGCAGAAAATCGGCAAACTCCTTAGCCAATGCCCTCTGTTCTGATCGATTTGTCAGTGCGATACCGCATGAGCGGTAAATTGTGTTTTCAGGTTCAGTGTTGACAAGGTCGGCAGACGCGGGACTCTCCTTCTGCCAAATAGTCCAGATGAGCCAAACATCATAGCTCATATCGCTATTCCATATCTTCTTTGCTTCTCCACTATTGGCTGCGGAGGAACCGATGTTGCGGCGTATGCCGTCAACAAGTTTGACACTGCCTGTTCGACCTGCCACATCCTCCCACATTCCGACCTGTCCTGCACCTTCAACCACAAGAATCTTCATGCCCGGTTTGGCAAGGTCTCGAACGCCCTTGATACCCTTGGGGTTGCCCGGGCGGACAAGGATCGCCGAAGGCCGCAGATAAAGGGTTCGGATTGTTGCAGCGTCGATCAGCCCGGGAATATCCTTTCGCACGAAATCAGTCATCATGTACTCCGAACCGCTGAAGATCAGGTCAGCATTCTTCATTGCCTGATCTTTCCACATCGGTGCCGGGCCGGCAGTTATCTCCACCATGATTCCTTTCTTGGCTCCGAATACCTTCGCAGCTTCGCGCATTGCCGGGCCGGGACCGCCCGGACCGTAAGCCTTTAAAATTATCGCCGGTTTTTGGGTCGAGACCGCTTGTTGCGCAAATGCGGATGGCACGAATGAAGCGATCAGTAATACTGCAAGCGCTGTTGGAAAGATGAAACTTATTGCTGTCCGTTTCATAAATATGTTCTCCTTATCTTTTCATTATACGACGCTGTTTTCCCCATCGTCTTAACCATACATAGAAGTTAATACACTCATCTATCTTTTGCTAGTGTACAGAAACGATGCAAGGACGTGGATGTAGCAGACGAGTTCGGTAAGATAGGCGTCTTCCTGGCACAGGATCGACTTGTACCTGTTCTGGAAGAGCGGGCCGTGGCGGGGCAAAAGGAGATCCCACCCTCGGAAGGACGTGCGGTCAAGAGTTATTTAGTTATTTACGGACGTCCCTCAACGTCTCTTCCTTTCTTAGGCTGTCCCCGACAACTCGATGAACTTTATTGACAATGTGTAGCCAATAGGCTACACTTAGATGTGGTCGAGATTCGCAAGACAGATATTTTCGCCAGATGACTTGACGGTCTGGATGATGTACGGGCGCGAGCGCGTATCATGGCGAGGATTGAACGGTTGGTTGCAGGGAATCCCGGGGATGTCAAACCCGTAGGAGAAGGGGTTTCGGAAATGCGGATCGATCATGGGCCCGGCTATAGGGTTTATTACAAGCAATCCGGGATGTATACAATAATTCTGCTGGCTGGCGGTGGCAAGAGGACGCAGCCCGGGGATATTAAAACGGCGTTGCGCCTTGCAAGAAATTTACAGGAGTAGCTTTATGAAAAAAACGGTCACTACCCGATACGACGTATCTGAGCATCTCCGTACCCCGGAGGAAATGGCTGCCTACCTTGAAGCGTGCATCGAGGAGGCAAACGGCGATGCCGCGTTCATTGCCAAAGCCCTGGGTGATATCGCCCGCGCCAAAGGCATGTCCCAGGTCGCCCGCGATGCCGGGCTGTCCCGTGAAAGCCTTTATAAGGCGCTTTCGGGAGAAAGAAGCCCCGGTTTCGATACGATCCTAAAGGTCATACACGCCCTGGGGCTGACGCTGCACGCAAAGGCGCTTTAAGGCCCGCGGCTCCGCGGGCCGATTCAAGTTTCAAGTTTAAGGGAAGAACCAATCAATTCAGATAGTCTTCGTGATTTCTGGCTCCTGACAGGAATTCGCAATGACGGACTGTCAAGAGCTATTTACTTATTTACGGACGTCCCTAAAGTCTCCCCTTGAAGTGGAATTCACCAAGTGGAATTCACCTTTCCAAGCATTTCACGGTAAGAACGACTGGCTACGAAGAAAGTCAAAGAAGTCAACAACGTACCTGGAATGTTTTTTCTGGAGTGTCATACTGTTGTCACTATATATAGATTAGATGTTGAGTGCCAAGACATCGTGCACTAAAAAAAGTGCCAAGACATCGTGCACTGAGTTCTTTGACAATAAAATAGTGGCTCATGTCATTCTGTGAGGATCCCCTTTATCTGGAGGCGCTTCATGGATGACAAGATGAAAC
>CAIQJW010000181.1 GCA_903872255.1 uncultured delta proteobacterium
CGGACGGGCCCTGATGGGCAAATGCGTCGGCGATGAAGTGAATTTCAATGCTCCCGGTGGAAAACGAACCTACGAAATAGTTAAAGTGGACTAAAAGACCGTTCTACGTTCTACGTTAAAAACCAAATCACGCGATAAATATCCTTCCAAATCAAAACCCTGAACCTTGAACGTGTTTTTATATGCCGAAGGTCACCTGCATTACTTCCTCAAGGCTTGTAATACCTTTCTCGACCTTTCTCAGGCCTGATTCGTAGAGCGTTTTCATACCCAGGTCCCGCGCGCGCTGGCGCATATCCCGGTATGAAACGGTGCCTGTGATGAGGGACTTGAGGTCTTCCGATGTGGACATAACCTCTGCGACCAAGGTCCTGCCGCGGTATCCCGTGTTGTTGCACGCGGGGCATCCCCTGGAACGGTAAATGACGTCCGTATTGAGCTTTGCCGACCCGAGGTCTTTCTTTTCCGGGGAATAAGCCTCCTTGCATTCGGGGCAGAGCTTCCTGACAAGCCTTTGCCCGACAACGGCAAGGAGGGTAGGTGCCAGAAGGTAGGGTTCGACACCAATGTCTATAAGCCGGGTCACTGCGGAAGGGGCATCGTTCGTATGGAGCGTCGAAAGGACGAGATGGCCCGTCAGGGCGGACCTGACGCATATTTCCGCGGTTTCAAGGTCACGCACCTCGCCAACAAGCATGATATCGGGGTCCTGCCGGAGAAAACTGCGCAACGATGAAGCAAATGTCAGTCCTATATCCGGTTTTACCTGTACCTGGTTAATTCCCGCCAATCTGTATTCGACGGGATCTTCAACGGTAAGAATGTTTTTCTCGGTCGATTTGATCTCCTGAAGAATGGCATACAGCGTCGTAGATTTTCCGCTCCCTGTCGGCCCCGTGAGAAAAACAAGACCGTAAGGGCTGAAAATGGCTTTTCTCAGCTTGTCAAGATCATCCTCTTCAAAACCCATTTCCTGAAGTTCAAGCACGACCCCTGTTCTATCGAGGATCCGCAGAACTACTTTCTCGCCATAGATGGTTGGTAAGACCGATATGCGCAGGTCTACTGTGCGCTCGTGGATCTTCACCATGAATGTCCCGTCCTGGGGCAGGCGCTTTTCGGAAATATCGAGGCGCGACAGGATCTTGATCCTCGATACGATAGGCAAATGCATATGCTTCGGCGGAGCCGTCATTTCGTAAAGTTTTCCGTCAATGCGGTACCTGAGCGAAATGTGGTCTTCAAACGGCTCCAGGTGAATGTCTGACGCACGCTTATCGATTGCCTGCCAGAGCATGAGATCGACCAGCTTCACGACCGGCGCGGCTTTCGCTCGTGCCAACATACCTTCTGTCGACTCATCGACAGTTGACGGCGATTGCAGCTCGATGCTATTTATCGCATGGCCCTGTTGATGGTATTTTCGGGAGACGGCCCCCGTATCATAAAATCCCTCAATTGCCCGCAGGATGTCCGATTTCGTGGAAGCAACAGGTTTGATCTGGCACCCGGTTATCTTTTTCAGCTCATCAATGAGCATGACATCGAGGGGATTGAACATTACGCAGGTAAAGATGTTGCCTTTCCGGGACAACGGGAAAATGATATTCCTCATAGCGAATTGTTTAGGTATGAGCTTTTTCAGTTCCGGGTCCTCATCGATCTCCATAGAACCGTTCTGCACGGAGAAAAGCGGCACGCCAAACTCCTCCGACAGGGAAAAAGCCACATCGTCTTCCGCGATCAGCCCTTTAGTAACGAGAATTTCACTCAGGTACCCGCCGGTTGCTTCCCGTATCGCAAGGGCTTTATCCAGAATTTCCCGTGAGATAAGCCTCTGGTCGATAAGAAACGCGGCGAGCCTGTCGTCCGGTGAATCCTTTGCAGATTTTGTCATGGATGTATTTTATAATAGGCGATAGGTAATGGGCAATAGAATAGGTGATAGGTAACAGGTAATAATTCAGGTTTTTCCCATGACCCATCACCTATTACCCATTACCCGGTTTTATGTTATACTTCCCGAATCAAGGGGGAGTATGGGGGCGTCTCGGGTCTGCACCGGTCTTATTTTCTGCGCATTATTCCTTCTCTTCTTAACGGCATATGGCGATGCATGCACGATCTGGGCTTCGGCCGGCGACAGCGCCGCAGGCCGAGGGGTTATGGTAGCAAAAAACAGGGACAACACAGCATCACTCCATACGCGGCTGGGACTCGTATTCCCGGCGAAGGGTTTCCGGTTTCTCGGTATCCTCGATATAGAAGCAGACGGTTATGTCGTGGCGGCCATCAATGAGAAGGGGCTTGTTGTCGTGAACGCTTCCGCGAACAGCGTGCAACGCAGCAAACGGCATGTAGCGACCGAGGATGTAACGCAAAGGATCCTCGAAACTTTTGATTCTGTGGATTCTTTATTGAAAGAGAAAGATTTTTTCCGGAAGACCCATCCGGCAATATATATCATTGCAGATTCGGCCCGGGTCATGTCCGTCGAGGTGGCCCCGAGGGGCCATGTCGCGATCAGCGTAAAGGATAACGGCACGCTCGCTTTTACAAATCACTTTACGTCCGAGAGTCTCGCAGATGCCAATGAAAAAATAAGCCGTGAAAGCCTGCTGCGCCTGAAAAGGATCAACGGGTTATTAAGCGGGCTTAACCGGGCGCATACTCTCGATGACTTTATCATCATGAGCCGGGACCGTAATTCAGGGGCGCCGGGAGCGGTGATGAGAGGTCGACGGAAAGGGTCGGGCATCCGCACGCTGGCGACCTGGATAATACGATTGGAGCCCGGGTCCGCCCCTGGTGTTTACGCGCAGATATTTAACGAGGGAAAACAGCCCGAGACCTTCACGGCACAACTCGACCAGAAGTTCTGGGACCTCGCAGCAGAAACCTCGAAATGAAGCAGTCCGGCTTATCTATTCTAGAATTTTGTCTGAGTGCTGGCCTGATCGGCTTTTTTGAACTTGTTCCTGAAATAATCAACGACACGGCCCGTAAAGCCCGGCCTCACCGAGGAACCACTTCCGGATGATGCAGCAGACCTTGCAGGCTTGCCAAGGCTCACGTCCTCCGCGATACCCGATTCTTCCTTGATAAGCCTGTCTATCTTTTGCCAGTCGACCTTATCGGACATGCCCCTCGATTCGATCAGTTTTGTCGTGTAATTTTTCAGCGATTTATGCTTTCTGTAGATATCCGTTCGTATCTCGACGAATGTCCTTCCGTCCTCAGTCAGGGCGACCTTGACGGGTTCGTAGATGATCTCACCCGGCATATTGACTTCAACAAGAGGAAATAATTGCTCGATGTGTTCGGGCAGCATCCGGATACATCCGTGGCTCATATAACGGTAAACGCTTCCCGGCCATATCGTTTCATGGATAAGGACGGCTGGGAGCGATGTCTTTATCGCGTATTTCCCGAGGGGATTCTTCGGCCCCGGCGGAACGGTTTCCTCTATATTCTTGCCTTTGATCGCATATTCTATCTGTATGGATTCCGGCACGTACCACGTGGGGTCCTTTCTCTTGCTTACGATGCGGAATTTGCCTTCCGGGGTTTTCCAGTCGCTGTATTCGTTTTTGAATATCGCGCCCAGGCCGACAGGAAGGGCCATCAGCTGTTTTTCCCGGAAAAAATACAGGGTCCTGTCGGGGATATTAATGATAATGCCGTTGTCTACAACGCGGGGCACTATTCTTCTGGTGTTGAGCTTCAGGGTCGTGCCTTCGACGAGGGGGTCTTTTTCACTGAGCCCGTTGGTCCGGGCAATAGCTTTCCAGTAGACGCCGTATTTGGCGCCGACACGGTAGAGATTTTCCCCTTTGCCGACAGTGTGCGTGACATCCCCGCCTATGATCGTGTCCGCTGAAGCATGAACGGCGAAAAGCATGCACGCAACAAAAAATGCTGTTTTAATTAATGATTTCATCCGCATAACAGGAGCTAATTCTAGTATACATCCCGGCAATTCACAACAGAAAAAATGAAAAAATAATGCAGTCCAAATTATTTTATCTTGAAACGGCCCGAAGGTCCGTGCGTTAATTTTATGATGGCACGCGCTCTTACCGAATATCCCGTCGATTTTTTCATGCTCGGTATTATTCACCGAGATGAACGCAACCCTGAGATTGTGCGCAAATGGCCGGGAAAGATAAGACAGGACGTAATTACTCTCGAGGGATCCACCGTCTTTTTACG
>CAIQJW010000182.1 GCA_903872255.1 uncultured delta proteobacterium
CCTGGGCCTTCCCAAGAACACGCGGATCGTCACCTACAATACCGACGGCAGATGGTTCATTATGAATTGCAAGGAAAAATATGACCTTGTTTTTACGGACGCATACAATGACATTTCCATTCCCTACCATCTCACAACGAAGGAGTTTCTTGAGGAGATCAAGACAACGATGAATCCCGACGCGATCCTCATGTCGAACATTATCGATAATTTTCAGAAAGGCCTTTTCCTCCCGTCGTACATAAAAACGCTGCGTGAGGTATTCGGACAAAAGAATGTTTACCTGATCTCCGTCACCCCCAATTTCAGAAAGGTCCAGATAAGCACTTTTATCGTTATCGCGGGAAATGGTAATTTTGATATTGTAAGTTTTCAGAAGTTTTTGAAGGAAAGCCTCGGCCGGCATGCAACCTCGGCCGTTGTCCCCGATGACCTCATGGATGAGTTCATCAACAGGAAAGATGCGATCGTGATCCGGGATGATTACGCCCCGATAGATAACCTCGTCGCGCCAGTCTTTGAAGAGCGCTTCGGGTATAACAGGAAAAGCTAAAAAGAATTCTTACCTATTACCTATTGCCTATTGCCTGTCTTTCATTTAAAATTATACAGAAAGCGGGCATAACTCAGCTGGTAGAGTGCAAGCTTCCCAAGCTTGATGCCGCGGGTTCGAGCCCCGTTGCCCGCTCCATTTGTTCCCGCCTTGTTCTTGACATTCCGGCCACCTCCAGTTATCCTTGCCGCAGCATGGTCATGAGAGAATCCCGCATATTGTTAGCACAATAATAGAAGGTGGGTGCTTATGAATAACATAATACGACTATGCGAATCCTGAAATGAAGCGATTACCAATCATAAACCTTCAATACCCGGGACTGCGGTTTCGTGAATAGTCGAGGCCGGAGAAAAGGGATGCCGGGCAAGAAGGAATTCTGGATAAAGGCCGGTATCGTGGTCTTCGTCGGTCTGATCGGTATATTCCGGCCTGATGTCCTTGCCGTTTTCTTTACTTTTCCCCTGGCGGGCCCTGTCAGTGTCTATCATATCCTGTGGGCGCTTACGGTCTTTGTACTGATCAAGCGTATGGTCCCCTGGTATAATAAAAAGATATCTTCACGAAAGATCTTCGGAAGGTTTTACGAAGAAGCGGACGGCATTTCTCCGGGCCGCGACGAAAAATTGTGCCGCGTTAAGGCGATGGCCGACCGGGGAGCATTCAAATCCGCGCTTTACTGGCTTCTGCTCCTTGCCGATATGGCGCTGTGGCGCATGGTCGGCATGTTCAACGACACATGGATATTTATAACAGTCCTCTTCTTCGTCTTTATGGACCAGTTCTGCGTGAACGTGTTCTGCCCTTTTAAATGGCTTGCACAAGCAAAGTGCTGCACTACGTGCCGGATAAACAACTGGGGTTACACCATGGCCTTCTCGCCACTCATCTTTATCCCGTCGTTCTTTACATGGTCCATCGTAGCCCTAACCATCGTCGTGGTCATTCAATGGGAATATCTCTATTACCGGCATCCCCGGCGTTTCTTTGAAACGCATAACACTGCCCTCACGTGCAGAAATTGCGCCGCGGAGTGCACCGGTAAAAGAAAATTGCATTGAATATTGGCCATGGATTCCTTACAATGAGAGGCACCGGGACGGTACCCGTTTAAAAAAACCTCATGTTATCAGGAGTTTTGATTGATCGAAGATTACGAAGCACTGATCATAGGCGCTGGTCCTGCGGGACTCACCGCCGGCCTCTATCTCATGCGCGCAGGCATCAGGACTCTCGTTTGCGAAAAGGTACTTCCCGGCGGAGCTCCGTTGAATACGGGACGCATCGAAAATTATCCGGGTTTCCCGGAGGGTATTTCGGGCAGGGAACTTATGGACCGGTTTGCAGCGCAGGCGAGGGCGTTCGGCCTTGCCATACGGGAATTCAGCGAAGTTAAGGGCGTAAGCCGGACGGAAGGCCGGTTTATCGTTAGCTTGAACGATGGCGAGGCTGCCGCCGACGGGCTTATAGTTGCCAGCGGATCGGAACCGGTCAAGCTGGGGATCCCCGGCGAAATTGAACTTGCCGGCCGCGGCATATCATACTGCGCTACATGTGACGGAATGTTCTTCAAGGGCCTCGACGTCGCAGTGATCGGCGGAGGCGACTCGGCAATAGAAGAGGCGTTATCCCTCGCGAATATTGTAAAAAAGGTCTATGTGGTCCATCGCCGAGATTCGCTGCGCGCGCAGAAGATACTTAAGGAAAGGGCATTCAATAACCCCAGGATGGAATTTCTCTGGAATTCGCGCCCCGTCGAGGTCGTTGGGACCCGTGAGGTCGAGGGCCTTATCGTGGAAGATACCGTAACCGGCAAGCGCAATACGGTCGCTGTGAGCGGGGTATTCTTCTATGTCGGTTATGAGCCGAACACAGCTTTTGTCGGGGAATACGTTGACTGCGATCCAACAGGCTATATCATCACCGATGACAGGTGCGCTACCCGAGAACCGGGCCTTTATGCGGCTGGCGACGTCAGGAAGAAGCCCCTTCGCCAGATCTCGACGGCGGTAGGTGACGGCGCGGTCGCAGCGGTCAGCCTGGAACGGTATATTCTTGAAAGAAAAGGTTAATCTCCCTTTGCACAGATTCCTGTCGATCGCAAGCCTCCTCTTTCTTTTCTCCGTATCAATCCCTGCCTTTGCGGCCGACCGCATCGTTTTATGCCGGGCCGGTCAGACAGATGACGCGATGTGGGGTAGCGCAAAGAAATATTTTACGGGCAAGGGATTCAGCGTCGCGGCCTACGATCAGGCCAGGTCGATCGAGAAACAGATCGAGGCGGCAAATAAGATCAACAAGGAAAAGGCTCTTTTTATGCTCGTTCTTGAGATCGCCACGTCGGACCAACCCGATGCATTTATCGCGATCACCGATGCAAAGAAGGTCAAAGGGCTGATATTGAATGCCGATGAGGTACCCGGGACCCATGCGGCCCGTTCGGAAACGCTTGGATCATCGATAGCCGCACGCTTTCAGAAAAAGGTGAAACCTGCGCCGCTTTTCATGTTCCTGGGCATAGACCTGCCGGCAGTATTTGTAAGGCTCAATGTTCCAAAGGACAGGCCTCAGGAAGCCTTTGATAAACTATATGACGGTATGCTGAACTTTACGAAAAGAGGGGACAAAGATGAGAGAGAATTCAAGGGCGAGCGACGAAATTCGGCAGCTGAGGATTGAGAAAAGCTTCCTGCGGTATCCTGAAGGCTCGGTCCTGGTTGAAATGGGCGCAACGAAGGTTATATGCGGCGTGAGCGTCGAAGATAAAGTCCCGCCGTTTCTGAAAAACAGTGGAAAGGGCTGGCTTACGGCCGAATATTCGATGCTTCCCCGGGCAACGCACAACAGGTCCATGCGGGAGTCCGTCTCGGGGCGCATAGGCGGCCGGACCCATGAAATTCAGCGCCTTATCGGAAGGGCGCTGCGCGCTATAGTGAATCTCGATGTTATCGGCGAACGGACGGTCTGGGTCGATTGTGACGTTATCCAGGCCGATGGCGGCACGCGGACGGCAAGCATCACCGGGGGGTATGTGGCCCTGGTCGAGGCCTTATGGGGTATGAAAAAGCGCGGCGTTATCGATAAGATCCCCCTCAGGGACAGTGTCGCTGCTATAAGCGTAGGCATCGTCAACGGCCAGATAGCCCTTGACCTGTCGTACGAAGAAGATTCAAAGGCAGAGGTCGACATGAATTTCGTTATGACCGGAAAGGGCCAACTTATCGAGGTCCAGGGCACAGCGGAAAGGAAACCGTTCACCAAGGAGCAATTCGATGTCATGTACCAATACGCATTAAAAGGTATTGTCGAGATCACACGGCAGCAGAAGGCAACCCTCGGCCCCTTGTTCCCTGCTCAATGAAAGATCTCATCATGGCAACGACAAACGCGGGCAAGTTTGCAGAACTGAAACCCCTCCTCGCAGAACACTTCAAAGAGATATGTTCCCTTGCCGATTTTCCGGAGACGCTTCAGGTCGTCGAGGACAGCCCCCATTATGCCCAGAACGCCATGAAAAAGGCCCGCAAAGTTGGCGGGCATTTCGGCATGCCCGCCCTGGCGGACGATTCGGGCCTTGAGGTCGCCGCCCTGGGCGGCCGGCCGGGCATTCGTTCCTCCCGGTATGGAAGGAACGACGAGGAGCGGATGGAACGGCTCTTACATGAACTCGATGGTATACCATGGGACGGAAGAGGGGCAAAATTTAAAGCCTATGTCGCCCTTTACCTGCCCGAGAAAGACAGGTGTTACGTTTTTTACGGTGAGCTGAAAGGCTTCATCGGCTTCGAACAGCACGGCTCCCACGGCTTCGGCTACGACCCCGTCTTCTATTCCCCCGAACTCGGAAAATACCTTGCAGAAATATCAACGGACGAAAAAAACAAATTCAGCCACCGCGGCAGGGCAATAGCATTGCTGAAAACGTTTGTGGAAACGTTGTAAGGGCTGGAATCGTGAGGCATGAGACGTCAAAAACAGCCACGACCCTAGATCATAGCGTGAGGCCCGGGATTAAAGTTTTCCATACCTTGCGACCGACGATTTACGGACAAAAAAGAAGGCGTACGGGAGGTTTTTTCCGCCTTACGCCTTACGCCTTACGCCTTACGATTTACGGTTTTTTGATCCCAACGAGAATCGAACTCGTGTTTTCGGCGTGAGAGGCCGACGTCCTGGGCCGCTAGACGATGGGACCGTCAAGCATGAATACTATCAGAAAAGAAACCGCATATCCAGCACAAAAACGACAAAACTCTATACATTCAACCCGTTCCCTATTATAATTTGAGGACATACCTTAAGGAGGACATATGTTCGGACTGGGAATGCCGGAACTTATAGTAATACTCATAATTGTCGTGCTTATTTTCGGGGCGGGCAGGATATCAGAGATCGGCGGAGCCATAGGGAAAGGTATAAAAGGTTTTAAAAAGTCCGTAAATGAACCTGATCCCATTGATGTCACGTCTGAACGGAATGAAAAAGCTGCCAGCGATAAAATGAAAAACCCCATCGAACCAAAGTAATCTTAATTTTGCCTGTTTTTCGAAAAATTACCAATCATACCGCCGCAAAATACTCAATACTGGAAAAAAAATGAAGATCCTTGATGGAAAAGATAAAGCATCCATCGCCGAGGCCGTTATGCTCCTCGAAAAAGGCGAGATCGTAGCGTTTCCCACCGAGACCGTCTACGGACTCGGTGCAGTGGCCTACGATCCATTGGCAGTTGCAAAGATCTTCGAGGTAAAACGCCGGCCCCGCTTCGATCCTTTGATCGTCCACCTGGACGGGCCGCAGCGTCTTGAGGAATATGTCGAGAGCATACCGCCCCAGGCTGAAAGGCTGATCAAGGCCTTCTGGCCCGGCCCGCTCACGATGATATTCAGAAAACGGCTGGTCATTCCCGACATAGTGACAGCGGGGCTACCGACCGTAGGGATCAGGGTGCCGTCTCACCCGGTAGCGCTCGAACTTATCAGGACCCTGAAAAAACCTGTCGCAGCGCCGAGCGCTAACCAGTTCGGCTATATGAGCCCGACACGCGTGCACCATGTCGCGAGATCCTTCGCGGAACGCGTCCCTCTCGTCCTTGACGGGGGCGACGCCAGGTATGGAATCGAATCGACCATCATATCGTTTCACGAAGACGGGGTGGTCGTTCACCGTCACGGCGCGATCACGACCGAAGAATTATCAGAGCATGTCCGGATCATTGACAGAGAAAAGTCGTCGATCGTATGCGAGGCCCCCGGCGAATTGCCCTACCATTATTCGCCAATGAAACCTCTGCGCCTTGTAAACGGCCCGTCGGATGCCACGTGCGCCAATTCGTCCTACCTGGCATTTCAGGAACCTCAGGGGCCCCTTGCGGCAAGACATATCAAGGTCCTTTCTCCCACAGGCGATCTCAGGGAGGCGGCGTCCAATTTTTTCTCGTTTCTCATCGAACTCGACCGCGATGATATCGACATGATCTACGCTGAAAGAATATCTGAAAAAGGCATAGGGCGTGCAATCATGGAGAGGCTTAGAAAAGCGTCTAAAAGGCACGCGAGCCCCTTGCCGGACAATCGTTGATAATTTGAATTATCCGTGATAATGTATCCCGGATGCCAAATTAAGAGCACAACGGACCATGCATGGAAGCCTTTGAAAATATTGATAAAAAACTTTGCACGCTTCGTAGGCAGCGGGGGGATTATATGAATATAATCAAGGAATTACAAAGACCTTTATACAATTTATCAACAGGTTTTCCACAAAAATTGTGGAAAAGTTTTAAAAGTCCTTAGTTTTCAGGAGTCTGCATAATACTTCTGTCCTGTTTTATTCTGATCTCATGTTCATCTATGAAAAATATAGCGGGAAAGCCCCAGCCGGCGGTTGAAACTTCCCTCATATCAATGACCGGGGACCAGGTGCGCAAGAAACTGGGCGAGCCGACAATGGTCAGTCTGACACCCGAAAACAAGATCCTCTGGACATATCGCCCGACCTGGAAGGTCATGCCTGATAATAAGAACACGGTTTACGTTGAATTCGATCAGGGAATAGTAACGAAGGTGATCAAGGCGGACAAATAATGATGCTGTGCGAGACATGTTCGAAAGAAGTCGGATCGGTAGCCTGTCCACAATGCAAAGAAGAAATATATCGGCTGGGCCCATATTGCTATCTGTGCGGGACACAGTTCACCGTTGACGAGGTGCACGAACCGGAGCCATCTGTGGAAGATGATGATTTTTCGACCCGGGTCCTGTGCAGCGACGGGGCCTGTATAGGCGTTATTGACGAAAAAGGTGTTTGCAAGGTATGCGGAAAACCGTACGTTCCGGATTCGGACTGATCGTCGTTTCCATCCTTGATATTTTCGTGTACAAACTATGCCGTTCATTATGAAGGCCCTCGGCGATCATATTAAACGGTATGAATCCGATTACCCCCTTGAATCCATCGGAGACGTAAAAGCATGGAACTTTACATACATGATAGCGTGGGCTTTTATGCCCGCGAGAATCTGGACGTTTTTTAAAGGTGATCAACTATGAGTTTTTTTGAAAAGATAAAGAACGGACTAACGAAAACCAGGGACCAGTTCAAAACGAAGATCGAATGGATGGTCCAGGGAAAACCGATCGAAGAAGATGCATTTGATGAGATAGAGGAGGCATTGATACTGGCCGATGCCGGGCTTCCAACGGCCGAGCTTCTCGTTGAGGCGCTGAAAGAAAAATGGAGGCGCGGGCATATCAGGACAATGGAAGACATCAAATCCTCCATGAAGGAAGAGATCCGGGAACTGCTCGCCCCGATCGAAGTACCCATGGTGATCGACGGTAAAAAACCATTTGTCATTCTGGCCCTCGGGGTGAACGGGGTCGGCAAGACAACGACCATCGCCAAGCTTGCCAGCATCTACCTCGGCGATAAGAAAAAGGTCCTTCTCGGCGCATGCGACACATTCCGGGCAGCGGCAATAGAACAGCTCGATGTCTGGGCAAAGCGCCTCAATGTTGAAATGGTCAAACACGCGGATGGGTCGGACCCGGCGGCGGTAGCCTTCGATGCCGTGAAAGCCGCAAAATCTCGCGGAAGCGATATTGTCATTCTCGATACGGCGGGAAGGCTCCACACAAAGGCGAACCTCATCGAAGAAATGAAAAAGATACACCGCGTGATATCGAAAGAAGTGGAAAATGCCCCCCACGAGGTCCTTCTCGTTGTCGACGCTACGAACGGCCAGAACGCGATAGCCCAGGCAAAGGCATTCAACGAGGCCGTGGGCGTTTCAGGTATCGTCATTACAAAGCTCGATGGGACCGCCAAAGGCGGATTCATCCTCCCGATCGCCCATCTTCTCAAAATACCGGTACGCTACATAGGCGTCGGTGAAAAGATAGATGATCTTATCCCGTTCAATGCGAAAGAATTCGCCGAGGCAATGTTCGATTAACAAATAGAGAATTTATTTTTTGAAATTGTCGAGGTTGATCTCGCCGGTTGCTATGCCCTCCAGCGTGGCGGGGTAGAGTATGTGCTCCTGAATGAGCACGCGTTGAGCGAGCATCTCGGGGGTGTCGCCCGGTTCGACAGGTACGCGCACCTGTGCAATGATGGGTCCGCGGTCATATTCCTCAGTTACGAGATGTATCGTTACCCCGGATTCTTTCTCCCCATCGGCAATCACGGATTCGTGGACATGGATGCCGTACATCCCCTTTCCCCCGTGCTTCGGCAGGAGAGCCGGATGAATGTTGAGGATCCGGCCGGTAAAACGGGAAAGCGTTCCTGGCCCCAACTTCTTCATATAGCCGGCAAGCACGACAATATCAACATTACAGGCAAGCAACGTATCGAGGATCGCCTGATCGAGGCTGTCGGGATCGGGGTGTGTCTTGCCGCTTAAATAGAAGCCCGGGATGCCTTCGCTCCGCGCCCGCTCGAGGGCGGTTGAATCGGCGTTATTGCTGATCACGACAACCGGACGCGCGTGCAGTTTTCCTTTTTTTGCCGCGTCGATTATTGCCTGCATGTTGCTCCCGCCGTGAGACGCAAGAAAACCTATGTTCATAGTGCACCCCGCAATATTATCGCTTGAAAAGGTAGCCTCTCCAGGAATTTTTTTTCACCTCCACGACAGGCTGGCACGGGAGGAAAAGGCTCAATGCCTCCTTTCTCTCGCGGCCTATGATCCCGGATATGATAAGGGTTCCGCTCCTCTTCCAGAGTTCCATGATGTGGGTCGAGTGTAAGGCAAATGTCCTGATGTCAAGATTGGCGAGGATGATGTCATACCTGCCGCGCACATCCTTAAGGTCGGCACAGACGAACTCGATGCCGGACGCTTCATTGAGAAGGACATTTTTCTGAGCGGAAAGGACGGCGTCGAGATCATTGTCGACTGCGTATACGTATTTCGCGCCTTTCAGGCGGGCATACAACGAAAGGAGGCCGGAACCGCACCCAAGGTCGAGCACGCGCTTTCCTCGGAAATCCGTGTCCCTCATTATCTTCATCATGAGCCGCGTCGACTCATGCCGCCCCGTGCCAAAAGCCATGCCCGGATCGATCGTGATATATGCTACGCCCTTACGCTTTCCATTCCACGGTGTCCGGATAACGACGTCTTCGACGGATACCGGGCGGAAATATTTCCGTGCCATCTCAGCATAGTCGCGCCGGGGCTCTTCTGTGACAGTAACCTTTCCGGCCTTGATACCGCTTGCCCGCACAGCCGCTATGTATGTTTCCACGTGTTCCGGGTATGCCCTCATGATGGTGAGGGAATTCTCTTCGAGGATCCACAGCCCCGACGGACAGTGGACGGTATAGATATCCTCGGGAAGCATCTCGTGCGCCCCCGGATCGATCACAACATCGACACGCTTTTCTGTCATCTGCCTGTCATGTTCTGAAGATGTTCGTTTCACGCGGGGAAGTTCTTCTTAAAAGAGCGATGTATGATGAGCGACCGGTTCATCGGGCGGTATCTTTCGTGAGAACGCTGCCCATCTGCGACATATCATAGCCTTCGTGGTCCTTCATCGAATGCATGAAAAGAGGTTCGTTGAGAAAATCCAGCAAGGCCTTCGTCTGGGCATTGCCGAATCTTTCGTAAGGTACGATGAGATCAAACCTCTCCTTGAAGAGCGGCACGAAATCCAGATTGAGCATGCGGGCAATGTACCGGATCCCCACAGATGCGTCAGCGCCTCCACTGACGACAGCGGTGCCGGCCCCCAGGTGCGATTCCGCCTCGCGCTCGTATCCGTTTATCCTGGATGGATCTATGCCCGCTTCCATGAGGAGAAAATCAAACAAAAGGCGTGTCCCCGTCCCTTTTCTCCTGTTAATGAATCGGATATTGGCTGAGGTAAGGTCTGAGATCGACAGTATCCCGGCAGGGTTGCCTTTCGGGACGTAAATGCCCTGCTCCCGGAAAAACATGTTCACTACCGCGTAGTTCTCGCTTTCCAGATAGCGCCGTATATACGAGAGCGTATAAGCCTTTGCTTCAGCGTCGTAAATATGGACGCATGCGGCGGAGGCGACATGGTCCCTTAACAATTCGAGCCCCCTCATGCTTCCCACGGATGCGTAAAATACGGTGATCCCTTTCTGGGACGCATTGAAGAGATCTATGATCTTCTTGAGAAGCGGATCGTCGCTGCCGGCGATAAAGATAAGTTTTTCGCGCTGGGTATTTTCGAGTATCCATTCATCGATAAGTTCTTTGGCAAAAGATATCTTGCCGCCTATCCGTACAGCGGGCAGCCTCGATTCCTGCACGAGGCGGTAGATCATCTTCTCGTTTATCCTCAGATACTTCGACAGCTCTTTAGCCGACATGATCTGCATGTGCTAATTATAGCGAAAACATTTCCTATAATCAATCCAAGATATTATAATACCCTGTCAGTTATCTGGCGATGATCCCGAACGGGTTGATAATTCATATGACAAGATCGACAGGTTATGAGGAAAGGTTTTACCGGAACATTTCACGGCCGGCGGAACTTGTGTGCTACGAGGTAAAACACAAGGAAACAGACCTTTTTTGCTGCACCGATCATGATCTCGGCGGTTTCATAAAGGACCGCGTCCTGACGTACAGGCACCAGCTCGAAGGATACATAAGTGTCAATCCGTTATTCCAGGAAAGCCTTATCCCCATCAAAGATGACCCGGTCGCACCGCCCATCGTGCGGGAGATGATCCGGGCGTCGGCTGCGGTCGGGGTCGGTCCCATGGCGACCGTCGCCGGCGCGATCTCTGAATGCATCGGGAGGGACATCTCGGGCCTGACGGGTGACTTCATCATAGAGAACGGCGGCGATATCTATCTGAGAACATCGGTTGAGAGGACGATACAGATCCATGCCGGCAGATCACCGTTCAGCGGACATCTCGGCATTAAAATACCGTCTTCGGCCGAATCCCGGGGCGTGTGCACGTCGTCCGGCACCGTCGGCCATTCGTTAAGTTTCGGGAAGGCGGATGCGGTATGCATTCTCGGGCGCTCCGCCTTATTTGCGGACGGACTTGCAACTTACCTCGGTAATATTGTAAAAAAGAAAGACGATATTGCCAGGGCCATAGAACAAGGACAGACATTTTCGGATATCACGGCAATATTGATTATTCTGGGCGATCAACTTGGAGCATGGGGTGACCTCGATATTGTCGAGACGTAAGGCCCTTCGGTCCGCATGTTTTGCTCATAAGAGTGCGAGGAACCAATGAAAAAGAGGATCATTCTCCGGTTTAAGAAAAATACGATCGACAAGCCGATCGTATACAAGCTCGTGAAGGATTACAACCTCATCTTCAATATCCTGAGGGCCAATATCTCGCCGAAAGCGGAATCCCTTATGGTCATGGAGCTCGAAGGAACAGAGGCGAACTTCAAGAAGGGCATGAAATACCTCAAAGGCCTCGACATCGATACAGAGCCGATGGAGCGCGATATCAACCGGGATGAGAATAAATGCGTACATTGCGGCCTCTGCACAAGTGTCTGCGCACCGGAGGCCCTGTATATCAAGGACAGGAGGTCAATGTCTATCGAATTCGATTATAATCGCTGCGTTGCCTGCGAACTGTGCGTCAAAGTCTGTCCCGTGAAGGCAATGAGCGTCTCGTTCGAGTAAAACCCGCGATGCGCCGTATATACCTTGATAATAACGCCACGACGCCTATCCATCCCCAGGTGGCCGACGCCATAAAACCATTTCTGAACGGGCTGTTCGGCAACCCGTCAAGCACCCATTTCGCAGGAAGGGACGTGAAGGCCTCATACGACGCCGCGCGTGCCGGGATCGCCGACATGATCGGGGCAAAGACCGACGAGGTCGTCATTACAAGCTGCGGTTCCGAGGCGGACAACCATGCGATCAAGGGGATCGCCTGCATGGCGGAAAATAAAGGCCATATCATCACGTCGACCGTTGAGCATCCCGCAGTGTTGAACGTGTGCCGACATCTGGAAACTAAGGGGTTTTCCGTTACCTATGTACCTGTCGACGGTTTCGGGCTCGTGGATCCCGACGATGTTAAAGACGCCATCCGGAAGGACACGCTCCTCGTCTCCATTATGTATGCCAATAACGAAACGGGCACAGTGATGCCCATCAGGGACATCGCGAATATTGCCCATGAAAGGGGCGTCCCCGTTCACTCGGATATGGTGCAGGCGCTCGGGAAGATCAAGGTTGATATGACGGACCTCGGCGTTGATCTCGCCAGCTTTTCGGGACACAAGGTATACGCCCCCAAAGGAGTGGGCGCCCTTTATGTCCGCGAAGGCACCCATCTTGGCAGCCTGGTCCATGGCGGGCACCAGGAAGCGGGCAGGCGGGCCGGGACGGAGAATGTCATCGGCATAGTCGCCTTCGGGAAAGCGTGCGAGGTAGCCGGATCGCATGCCGAAGAATACAACGCCAGGCTCGAAATGCTCCGCAAGCGCCTTCTCGATGGAATACTCGAGCGTATAGGCCATGTCCGGTTGAACGGCCATCCCACACAGCGTGTTCCCAACACCCTCAACCTCAGCTTCGAATTTGTCGAATCCGAGTCTCTCCTTTTTGCGCTCGACAGAAAAGGTGTCGCTGTTTCATCAGGGTCTGCCTGTTCATCCGGCTCCGACGAACCGTCTCACGTCCTTCTGGCAATGGGCATACCGGGCCCGGTGTGCCAGAGCGCCCTGCGGTTCAGCCTCGGATGGGTAAATACGGATGACGACATCGATTATGTCCTTGATATCCTTCCGGGCATAGTCGGCAAGCTTCGCGAAATGTCCCCCCTCTTCCAAAAATGAGACGCGGCTTCTTTATCCATACGACAGGCTGCAAGGCCAATCAATGGGACAGTTCCGTCATATCCGCACGCCTCAGGGAGGCAGGCCTTGAACCGGCGCCGCAGGGCGAAGCCTCCTTCATAATTGTCAACGGCTGTACGGTAACCGGGGGCGCCGTCCGCGATATACGCCGTTTTATCGGCCGGATGAAGAGAGAAAACCCGTCCGCCCGGATCATTCTGGCGGGTTGCCACGCCCAGGTCTATCCCGAGGACAATTTCGGTGCCGACCTTGTCCTCGGGCAGGCAGAAAAATTCTCGATCGCACACTATATCGATCGCACCGGATCTTTTGTCGCACCACGGGGCCCCCTTGACATAGAGGAGCTGCCCCGGGACCCGGCCGCCCAGGGGAAGACCCGTTTCTTTCTGAAGATCCAGGACGGGTGCGACAGGTTCTGCAGCTACTGCGTTGTTCCTTTTGCGCGGGGTATGCCGCGTTCGAGGCCCTTTGAAGAGATACGCGGCGTCATGGAAAGACTGGAGGGCATCGGTATCCAGGAAGTGGTCCTGACCGGCATCGAGATATCGGCCTGGCGTGACGGTGAATATGGGTATGGGCTCACCGAGCTTTTACGGGTGCTCGATGATCTCGTCTCGCCCAGGCGCATACGGTTAAGCTCGGTGGACCCCCTGATGTTCACTGATGAATTCATCGCGGCCGCCGCCCGGTCGCCCAAGATAGCGAAAAGCTTCCATATCCCTCTCCAAAGCGCGAGTAATAGGATATTGGATGCGATGGGCAGGCCCTACCGCACCGAGTACATTCGCACCCTGCTCGATAGACTGCTCGATGCAATGCCGGATGCAGGCGTTGGCATGGATGTCATAGCCGGTTTTCCGGGAGAAGATGCGCGATGCTTCGAGGAAACCCGGGAATTCCTTAATTCCGCCGGCATCTACTATCTCCATGTATTCCCTTTTTCATCCCGGCCGGGAACCCGTGCGTCATTGATGGACGGCCAGGTGCCCGAGAAGGAAAAGAAAATCCGGGTAAAAGAGTTGAAGCTGATCGATGAAAAAAAGCGCGCGGCCTTCCACGGCCGCTTCGTCGGAACCCGGGCGTTGATCATACCCGAGACCAAACGCTACCTCGGCCGGTACATGCGGGGTTATACCGGCAATTACATCCCTGTTCACATCCCGTATGAGGGCCTGCGCGAGAACAGGGCCACAATAGTGCATATAGAACGGGTAGAGAACGGGATTGTCGTGGGGCGCGCGGTAAGCGAATAAGGATTGTCCCGATTCCCACCCGGGCTTTGCCCGTTGTCTTTTCGAACCTTTTGTTGTACGTTTATAGTGATCAATCCTTATTTAAGAGGTTAGCAATGTCAGGTACAGGAATATTTCTGGTATGGTTTGCCAAGATATTGAATATCGTTTTTACGGTATATTTTTGGGTGATATTCGCCAGGGCCCTCTTCTCGTGGATACGGCCGAACCCGTATAATCCTGTCGTCAGGTTCGTCTACAGGCTTGTCGACCCCGTTACGTACCGCATAGCCAGAATGCTGCCGACGCGGATCGGCATGGTCGATTTTGCCCCTTTTCTTCTGATGATCGCAGTTATGTTTCTCCAGGAACTTTTCACACGGCTTCTGCTTCAGCTTGCCCTTAAGGTCTGATACGCAATGAAGATCGAGATAAAGGTCATACCGAATGCCAGGCGGCGTGTGTTCGCGCGGGATGGATCGAACATAACGGTGCGTCTTACGTCCCAGCCGCTCGAAGGCAAGGCCAATGACGAATTGATAAGGTATCTATCCGAAATCCTCAAGGTCAGGAAATCGGCAATAAAGATCGTCCGGGGCGAAAAAGACAGGCGAAAGGTCGTTGAAATTCCAATAGATGAAGGGGAGTTCAATACCCTGTTTTGTGATACCGTAAGGCGCGAGGCGTAAGGCGCGAGGCGTTTAAGAATGTGGCCATGTTTAGCACTTGATTCCGGAGAGCCGGTGCGGTCATGCGCGTGGAAAAAATCCCGCAGGTTGAACTGGCCCTTAACGCCTTACACCTTACGCTTTACGCCTTACGCCAAAAAAAAGGCAAGAGTTACAACAGGTTAATTTACTTGACAACAAAATGGTAAACTCTTTATATTATCTATCTTTAAAAGAAGGCAGCTTTTGTTGATACGACTTTCAGAAATAGAAGATACACAAATCCTGAAGGGTGAAATGGATATTGCTGAGTTCCCGAGAACGGACGACATAGATTTCAGGTTGCTGAAACCGGTGTGCTATGAGCTTTCGGTCGCAAAGTTCGATGATACCGTCACGATCGACGGGGCCTTAGATGTTTCGGCCTCGCTCGCGTGCGGCCGGTGCCTCGAAGAATTCGATATCGAGCTTTCCGTCACAATGTCCATCAAACTCGTACCCGGGACAGAGCTTCCTGATTCGCCCGAGATGGAACTTCGCGGCGAAGACCTGGATATCTATTATTACGAAGGTGATGAAATAAACATCGATCCTTTCATCTACGAGGAGGTAATACTCAACATGCCCGTGCGGCCGCTCTGCAGCGAGGCATGCAAGGGCATCTGTCCTCAATGCGGAAAGAATAAGAACACCGAACAATGCGATTGCCCCGAGGCGCCTTTGAGCCTTCTCGGAGAAAACTTGAAATCTTTCTTAAATTAACAAGGAGTCTAATCATGGCCGTACCAAAACGAAAAACTGCGAAGGCAAGACGGGATAAAAGGCGTACTCATTATACAGCATCCCCTGTTACGGTCGTGGCTTGCCCAAATTGCAAAGAGCCGAAGCTTCCGCACAATGTCTGCCCGAAGTGCGGAATGTACAAAGGAAAACAGTATATAGCAACCGAGGAAACCTGATAAGGGATGATACGGATTGCTGTTGACGGAATGGGTGGCGATTTTGCCCCCCTTGAGATCGTTAAAGGCGCACAATCAATTTCCCGTGACGGCCTCGCTTCTATAGTTCTCGTCGGCGATGTCGAAAAAATGAAACCGTTCGTAACGGACCGTGCCAATCTCGACATGGTCCATGCGTCCGTCTGCGTGGACATGGACGAAACCCCGTCCAACGCCTTGAGGAAAAAACGGGATTCATCGATGAACCGCGCGTTCGAACTGCACAAGACGGGCGAAGTTGACGCCGTGGTCTCGGCGGGCAATTCCGGTGCTGCGATGGCGTTTGCCATTTTCACCCTGGGCAGGATCCCGGGGGTTGACAGGCCCGCCATTGCGACGATTCACCCGCGTATTGGCGAGGGGGTTTCCATACTTCTCGATGCAGGGGGTACCGTTGACTGCAAACCGACGCACCTCGCCCAGTTTGCACTGATGGGCAACGCGCTTGCCTCTTCAGTCCTGGGGATCGATTCACCCCGGGTCGGAATACTCTCAAACGGGGAAGAAGAGACAAAAGGCAACGAACTGACGCGGGAGGCCCATGCCCTGATCAAGGAGTTGGGGTTCAATTATCTCGGGTACATTGAGGGAACCGATATGTATAATGGCAGGACCGACGTCGTGGTAAGTGATGGTTTTGTCGGGAACATAGCGCTCAAGATCAGTGAAGGTGTTGCGGACCTGATCTTTGCATTTTTCAAGGAGGGCATCCAGCACAGTCTCAAGGCAAAGATGGGATATCTCCTGCTGAAAGACCTTTTCAAGGAATTCCAGAAAAAGGCCGACTACTCGGAAACCGGCGGCGCCCCTCTTCTTGGCGTTGACGGGGTCTCGATCATCTGCCATGGAAAATCAAATGAAAAAGCCATGCGTAACGCAATACTCCTGGCGAAAAAATTTGTGGAAAAAGGCCTCACGGAATCGATAAGAGAAACCATGCGGGACTACCAATCGATGCAGAAAGTAAAGGAGAGGTAATATATGGATTATTTTTTATCTGAAGATCAGAAAAACATCCAGAAACTGGCGCGAAGAATAGCTGAAGAAAAGATTGTGCCCGTTCGTGCGGAGCTCGATGAAAGCCAGCAGTTTCCCTGGGAGATAATGAAACACTGTGCCCAGGCGGGTCTTTTCGGGATCAGTATTCCCGAGGAATACGGCGGGATGGGAGGCGGGTCTTTCGAGAACTGTATTGTTGTCGAGGAGCTCAGCAAGGCATGCCTCGGTGTTTCCGTGACCTATGCAGCGAGCCTTCTTGGCGCCTACCCTATTCTGCTTGGCGCCTCCGAGGAATTGAAAAAGAAATATCTTCCCCAGATAGCAAGCGGCGAGAGACTCGCTGCTTTCGGCCTTACGGAAGCCAATGCCGGTTCCGATGCACAGAGCATTCGAACCGAGGCAAAGAAGAACGGGGACTACTATATCATCAACGGCACCAAGCAATGGATCACGAACGGCGGCGAGGCCGAGATCTATACCGTTGTGGCGATGACGGACCGCAGTAAAGGCGGTAGGGGCGCAACCGCATTTATTCTTGAAAAAGGCATGGATGGCTTTACTTTCGGCAAAAAAGAGAACAAGCTCGGGATCAGGGCATCGGCCACCCGGGAGCTGGTATTTCAGGATTGCAAAGTTCCGAAGGAAAATGTTATAGGTAGAGAAGGTCTGGGCTTTATCCTGACCATGAGAACTTTCGACAGGACACGTCCGGGCATTGGTGCGCAGGCAGTCGGGGTGGCCGATGCTGCACTCGATGAGGCCGTACAGTATGCGCGTGAGAGAGAACAGTTCGAAAAGAAAATAATCTCTTTTCAGGCGATACAGCATATGCTGGCCGATATGGCAATACAGGTGGAGGCGGCACGCGCACTCGTATATGCCGTGGCCAGGTACATTGACAGCAATCCCAGGGATTTCTCGAAAGTATCTGCCATGAGCAAGGTTTTTCCCAGTGACGTGGCAATGAAGGTCGTCATCGACGCGATACAGGTCTTCGGCGGCTACGGGTATATGAAAGAATACCCGGTCGAGAAGATGATGCGTGACGCGAAGATACTTCAGATATACGAAGGAACGAACCAGATCCAGAGAAACATTATCGGGCTCGAGCTTATCAAGCAATCGGCCTCGAAGAAGAGATCGTAACGTGAGATGCTGATCTCGCGAGGAAAACGACTATCTTAACCGGCGAGTGAGGATAAATGAAAAAGACAGGAATAGTATTTCCGGGACAGGGATCCCAGTATATCGGCATGGGCAGGGACCTGTATGACAGGTTCGATTATGTCCGCGATCTGTTTGACGCGGCCGACCAGGCCCTTGGATTTCCTATTGCGGACCTGTGTTTTAACGGGCCGGAAGACGAGTTGCGGCAGACGTACAACACTCAGCCGTCACTGCTTCTCGTAAGTTTCGCCGTCTACCAGGTATTGATAAGAGAAACCGGGCTCGTCCCTGTGCTTATGGCCGGCCATAGCCTTGGAGAATATACGGCGCTTACGGCAAGCGGGTTTTTTACCTTTGAAGAAGCCCTCGCGATCACAAGAAAGAGGGGACTCCTTATGGAAGAAGCCTGCCCGAAGGGAAAAGGCGGGATGGTCGCCTTGATCGGGGCCGACATGGCAAAGATAGGGCCGGTCCTTACCGAGATATCCCATGATGATTATGTCGCCGTCCCGGCAAACCTTAATTCCGCCGAACAGGTCGTTCTGTCAGGGGATGCCGATGCACTGAAAGAGGCGGTCGAAAAGCTTAAAGGGATAGGATACAAGAAAGCGGTCTTTTTGAACGTTTCGGGCCCGTTCCATTCACCGCTCATGAAAGCGGCGGCGGACAGGCTTAAAACTGAGCTCGCTTCACTTAGCCACGGCGATCTCGCAGTTCCTGTTATTTTCAATGTTGACGCGGTCCCGGGGACAGACAAGGCAGACATCGTCGATAAGCTGTACCGCCAGATGTTCTCGCCTGTTAAGTGGGAAAGGTCCGTTAAGAAGATGGGTGACGAGGGCATAGAGGTGATCCTTGAGGTCGGCCCGCAGAAGATCCTCGCCAATCTCGTGAAACGGATCGTCCCCGATATCTCGTGCATGAGCGTCGAAACATTCGATGATATCGAATCAGCAAAGGGGCTTCTCGGATGAATGGAAAAGTGACCATCGTGACCGGCGCAGCCCAGGGGATCGGCAGAGCGATAGCCGAACTGCTCGCCGAAAAAGGCAGCGATATCGTCATTTTCGATATAATTGACGGATCGGAAGCTGTTGCCGCCATAGAGGGTAAAGGCAGACGGTGCGCATTCTATAACGTGGATGTATCGGATTTTCAGGCAGCCGCGGCGGCCATCGACCAGGTTACAAAGGACATGGGAAAGATCGATAATCTCGTAAATAACGCGGGCATTACGATAGACAAGCTCCTCGTCCGGATGAAAGAGGAAGACTGGGACCGGGTCATCAGGGTCAACCTCAAAAGCGTCTTTAACTGCACAAAGGCGGTCATCCGGCATATGCTTAAAACGGGCGGGAGCATTGTCAATATCTCTTCGGTAACCGGGGTCATGGGTAATCCCGGGCAGGCGAACTATGCCGCAAGCAAGGCGGGAATTATCGGCTTTACAAAAAGCGTCGCAAAGGAATATGCAGAGCGCTCGATCAGGGTCAATGCAGTGGCACCCGGATTTATCCGTACTAAGATGACGGACATTCTCGACGAAAAAGCTAAAGAAGCGATGTTTGCCGCAATTCCCTTGAAACGCCTTGGCGAGCCCGAAGATGTTGCAAATGTGGTATATTTCCTGCTTTCGAAATATAGCAGTTACGTTACGGGTGAGGTAATAAACGTAAACGGCGGATTGCATATGTAATTTTCAGCCCTCGGTCAAACCTCACAATGACGGTCGCCGGGGCGAAGTTCAGGAAGTTTTAATAAAATAGGAGGTGGCTTAATGTCAGTAACTGAAAAAGTCAAGCAGATGATCGTGGATCAGCTCGGGGTAAGTGAATCAGAAGTTGTTCCGGAAGCAAAATTTATTGATGACCTCGGCGCCGATTCTCTCGATATTGTTGAGCTTATCATGGCACTGGAAGACGAGTACAGCATTGAGATCCCTGATGAGGATGCCGAGAAAATGGAGACCGTTGGAGACGCTATCAGGTACATAGAAGAACGCCTGGCGGGCAAATAATTTAAAGAGGTGCCAGTTGAAAAGAAGGGTTGTCATTACCGGTGTCGGTCTTGTGACGCCAGTAGGTGTCGGCATAGACAATGTCTGGAAACGGCTTCTCAACGGAGAGTCCGGGATCGCACCGCTAACCAGATTTGACGTTACGCAGCATGATACGAAAATAGCCGGTGAGGTAAAGGATTTCAAGGCCGAGGAATTCATGTCGGTCAAGGAATTGAAAAGGATGGACCTGTTCATCCAGTACGCACTTGCCGCGACAAAG
>CAIQJW010000183.1 GCA_903872255.1 uncultured delta proteobacterium
CCCTTCGGGTCGACAGACATGATCTCCCGAACGTACGTCAGGGAATTTTCGAAATTGCCCTTCCCCAATTCCGCAAAAGCCGCGCCCATGAGTGCATCGACGAGGATGTCAAACGCCTGTGACTTAAATCCTTCGGGTGATAAGCGGTATGCCCTGCGAAGCGCCGGTACAGCCTTGCCGTAGTCCTTCATATTGAGATACGTCCTGCCAAGATAAAGCTGGGCCTCATAATAATCAGGTTCTGCCGCAACCGCTTTCTGGAACAAAGGCAGGGCGGCATCGAATTTTCCCTGGTTAAAAAAATTGAGGCCTGCATTGAAATCCGCCCTGACCTCGGGGCTTATCGAAACCCCGGCACAGGAAACAAGCATCATGACAGCCAATGCCGCCGCAATCCCGGGCAAAAAACGTTTAACATTCATTGAGCTTCCACTCCATTATAATTTCGGTCGTCATTCCGGGTCAAGAGACTGTGTCGCAATCCCTCACCGACCGTCCGGCAACCTTCCTCCTCTTCGTCATCCCGGACTTGGAGACTGTGTCACAATTATAATTTCCTCGTCACTCCGGGTCAAGAGGTTATGTCGCAAACATTTTCCGCCGGAAACGTGCAAAGCACCGGAATAAACCACCGCCCGTCATTCCCGCGAAAGCGGGAATCCAAGGTTTTTCTTTTTGAGCCCTTTGAAAACCTTAAAACCAGAAACAATAATAAAAACCAAACCTTGGATTCCGGATCAAGTCCGGAATGACGGCGAGGGTTTTATGCCGGCAGGCATAGTATACCCGCTTTGGATGGTGGGAAAGGAATTACGACACAGCCTCCAAGCCCGGGATGACGACGAGGTTTTTATTTTTTCTGCCATGCCCCTTGATCGTTCTGTATCCACCAGCCCGGCTGGGATTTATCCCGCCAGCTGTTTGCAAATATCTTCTGGATCTTGGGCAGGGAATCGGTGCCCAGTTTGTTTGCCCTCGCGATCTCATTGTAAAGGGCGTTCCTGTTATTGTTTTCCTGGGTCATTACCCGGTTGAGGTCCGCCTTTTCCTTAAGGTTGAGGCTTCCAGTGTCACGTTGTTCCAGAAGGCCCATGTTGTTCTCGCCAACGGCCCCTTTGTCATAAAAATTCTTCAGCTGCGGATAGTTGTCCTTCATTGCCTGTTTGAGGCTGCGTATGGCAGGTGTGGAGACCTCCACGTTGATCTGGGCATATGCTTCTGCCGGCCCGATGATGTTCTTAATAGAATCGAGAAGATTGCTCTTCGTGTCATTCTTTTTTTCTTCGGGCTGCTTCTGGTCCTTGGTCCCGCGAACATCGTCCACGATCTCATCGGCTGCCTTTTGAATGGCCGCAGCCGGGAAATATATATTGACCGTAACACAGGCAGCAAACAGTATCATGAAACTCAATGCAAGATGACGTAATTTTCTAACCATCATATCCTCCTTGTAATGCCTTAATTGACCTTTATTGTCGGGCCCGAGCCTTCCTTGCTCTTATGAAATACCCTGCCGATCCTCTCCTGCATGTCCTTGAAACTTACCATATTCTGAGGGTCCCTGTTAACGACATCGATCCCCCGTAAAAAAGCTCGACGTATCAGGTATTCCTTGCCACCTTCAACGATCTTCCCCCTGATATTAAAGTTGTCATTCTCCAGCGTACACCTGATGCCGATCCTGCTGTAGGGATATTCCTTGAAAAACTTGTTGAGCCCGCTCTTCAGGACCGCCCCTACGCCACCCGTACCCGTGCCCAGTATCGATATGCTCTCGATGGCATCGACTGACACTTTTCGCGAAACACCCCCCGTTTTCACGGTATCCAGGTCAAAGACAAATCGGGACGGCTGCCCGTATTCGACCTCGAGGTCTTTCATGGAGCCTTCGATAATCCCTGTTATCTTGCCGATCTTTATCGTCTCGGTTATCTTGCCGAGATCTATGTTACTGAACACTATATCACCCCCTATCTTTCGCGAAGACGCAAAAAGATCTTTGGCGTACATATCGAGCACATCGATCCTGCCCCCGAATATATCGACGGACATCCCGCCTTCGGTCTTAAGTTCGCCCCCCTGGTAGGCGATCATCGGAAAACGCGCCTTTACGGAACCCGGGAATGTAAGTCCGGTCAGATCGTCAAGGAGCCGGGGAAGATCTATGCCGCTTACAGATCCGGCAAAAGACAGCCGGGGTGATGAACCGAGGACGTCCAGTGCAATGAGGTCCCTGATACGCACGGCTCCGCCGTAAAAAGGAAGAGAGATCACGCCCGTCGCGGTTATGTCGCTGCCTGAGGCGATAACGGGTATTTTCAGCTCAGGCAGGGCGTATTCTCCTTTTCGGAACCCCGAGATCGTGATCCAGCCGAGACCCGGGCCTTCGCCTTTTGGGTCCACGGCTTTGTCCCCGTTCGCCGCAAGGTCAAAAGGAACATCCATTTCGAGGCCTTTGACATCAAGCGATATCGCCGGAAGCTTAAGCGAGGCCGCCGCGAGCCTTACCCTGCCGTGCGCCTTAAGCTTATTCTCAACAGATGCTATAGAAACGTCCGCGCTCAGGTTGCCATCTGCATCGATCCCCTTGAGCGACGGCGTAGTCTCGCCAAGATAATTCGAGAAAAAATCTGAAACGATCCTTTTTATGGCCATGTCCCGGGCATCGACGTGAAAGAACCAGCCATCACTGCCAAAATGACCGTCATATGCGTACCGCCCGGTATTGAACAGGTTGCACGCTCCCTTAAACCGCGATCCGTCTTTGCTGTTCGTAAGAATGTCGGCATCCGTGGAGAACCCCGCGCCATCCTTCGACAGGTCCTTATAATATTTGCCCCAGAGATATTCCCCCGAGGATATTCGTGACGATACCTTGAAAGATGCATCTTTTTCGCCGCTGGGGAGAGTAAAGTTCATGATGATAAGGCCGTTTATCCCCTGTGCCGCCTTTGAGCCGTCGGGCGATGCGAACCCACCCTTCTTGATGTCCATCGTAATGTTCCCGGAAAGCAAGGGCGATCCGCCGGAAAGCGTCCCCGCCATACGTCCTTTAAGAGAACCCTGGCCCTGGATCGACCATTTTTTTGCCTCTTCCTGCGTCATCAGGGATTTTGCCATTGAAAAAAGACTCGAAAAGTTGAGATCCCTTGTCTCCAGCGATGCAGATATGGGCATCGATCCCTTCAGGCCAAGACGCGCCGCACCGTTTAATGACCCCACGCCGGGCATGACGATCCGGATATTTTCGAAGGCGAGGTTGCCGGTCCTTGTCTGGTAGCGCCCGTTTATCCCGATTGCGGACCCTTTAAGCACAGCCTTCCGGGCATCTGTCAGCAGTGTAAATTCTCCGATACCGATATCTGACCGTGAAATAATTATCTGATCTTTTTCGAACTGAACGGGAACGGCCAATTTCAGGCCCTTCATACCGATCTTGCCTGCCGTGAATGCCTCAATATCCAGTTCGACAGTACCTTTTCCCAGCATATCGGGAAAAATTCCGGTCAACTGAACCGTGCCTTTACATTTTCCTGTTGCGGACAATTCTGCCTTTCCCGGTTCGTTGATACCAACCAGACCGGAAAATGAAAGGGTTCCGCCATGCTCGGGCGAAAAATCCTTTACCGTAAGTTCGATCTTTTTCAGATTGATTTGCGTGCCCGATCTTTTGAACAGAAGCGTGAACTCACCGTTTTCCATGGTGAGCAGTCGGACCGAAGGTATTTTTTTGATGAATGACAGATCGGTTTCGGTCTCCTTCTTATCACCCAGGCGTATGCGTATTCTTGCATCTTTAAGCAGGACCTTTTCGACATCACCCTTGAAGACACCTTTTGGCGTGGTGTCTACGGTCAGCCGGGAACTTGTGAAGATAAAATTTTTCCCGCGCGTATCGGCGAAAGTAAAGTTCCTTAGGTCGACCTTAAGAAACGGATGGAAGAAGAAAGATTCTGCATTGAGATCGTAACCAAGAAGAGGGGCGCTTATTATCGCAATCGATCGCAGGAGAAGCGGGGTCGTGGCGAGGACGGTAAGCCCTGCTGCACAAACAGCAATGAGGACAATAATCGTAAGAATGAACCTCTTATTCCTCAAAAGCTCCCCTGATCCCAGTATAGCAGAAAAGTGCTCCAAGTTCCAAGTTCAGCCCCTCCCCCGGGCTTGTGTTTCATTTGCATATTCGCTATTGTAGTAAAGGTTATGTTTGGCGCGCTTATTTTTTCCCTGTTGGTCCTTGGTTTTTCCGGGATCGTCGCGCAGACGGTCCTTATCAGGGAAAGCCTCATCATCTATGGCGGGAATGAACTCTCTATCGGGATGATCATAGGTTCGTGGGTCATCTGGGAGGCCCTCGGAGCATATGCAGGAGGACGCCTGGCACTGAAGGGCGCGGGGATCCAGCATTGTCTCATCGCGGCGAACATCCTGTTCATTCTTTTTTTTCCGGCAACCGTCATAGCGATACGAACACTTAAGATCATGATCGGGCTTCCGCCCGAGATGTCGCTCAGCATCACTTCCATCTTTGCATCATCGCTCGTGATATTTTTGCCGTGTGCTTTTATGCACGGTTTTTCCTTCACGGCATCATGTCTCATTTATGAGAATGTTAACGCATCCGGCGGGACGAAAGCGGCGCGGGGCTATTTTTTTGAAATGGCCGGCACTGTCATCGGCGGCCTCGTCGTGAGCTATATCCTTATAACACGCGTCCATTCGATCCGTATCGCCTGCCTGGTACTCGGTATTATGTCGCTCGCGTGTTTTGTCCTTAGCGTCACCGGTATCGGAGGGGACCGGCCGCGAAGAGTCCCTGCCGCGGTAAGCCTTGTTTTGGGGGTGGCAGCTGTAATATGCACGGTCTTCGGCATTGACAACTTTATCGAGGCCCGGTCCATCGATGCTCAGTGGCACGGCCGCGCCATCGTATCGTATGAGAACTCTGCCTATCAGAATATAGTCGTTACAAAAGAACAGGAACAATACACATTTTTCACCGATGGAATCCCTGCTGCGACCCTGCCCACACCCGATATCGTCCGCGTTGAGGAGATCGTGCATATACCGGGCCTTGCCCACGGGTCACCCAAGGATGTCCTTATCATCCACGGCGGGTTGGGCGGCGTGATCAATGAAATGCTCAAATATCCGGTATTGCGCCATATTGATTACGTTGAGATAGATCCCGCCTACCTGGCGGCGATCGCGCATTTCCCGTCCCCAATCGTCCGGTCCGAACTTAACGATAAGCGGGTGAGCGTGCATTATAACGACGGGAGGCGCTTCGTAAAAGAAACACCGGGGCGATACGATATTGTCCTTTGCGGTATTCCGGCACCCCGTACACTCCAGGCGAACAGGTTCTTCACCTCGGAATTCTTCCATGAGATAAAGAACATACTTAAACCGGACGGGATCTTCGTATTTACCCTGCCCGGTTCCCTCGCTTACTACGACAGGGAACTTAAGGATATGAACGCATCGATGCTTCTCACCGCAGGGGCAGTTTTCAGGAATATCGCGA
>CAIQJW010000184.1 GCA_903872255.1 uncultured delta proteobacterium
TCATGGCCTTGATCTGTGCGTTGCCGCCGACGCGCGATACAGAGATACCGACGTTGATGGCGGGCCTGACACCTGCATAGAATAATTCCGGTTCCAGATAGATCTGGCCATCCGTAATTGAAATAACATTTGTCGGGATATATGCGGAAACGTCACCGGCCTGGGTCTCGATAATGGGAAGGGCCGTCAGAGAACCGCCGCCGTGTGCATCGTCCCATTTCGCTGACCTTTCGAGAAGCCGTGAATGCAGATAGAAAATGTCTCCGGGATACGCTTCACGTCCCGGCGGGCGCCTAAGGAGCAGGGCAAGCTGGCGGTATGCGACAGCGTGTTTCGAAAGGTCATCGTATACGATAAGGGCATGCTTGCCGTTATCCCTGAAATATTCGCCAATCGATGTGCCTGCAAACGGAGCGAGGAACTGAAGGGGCGCGGAATCGCTGGCGGTAGCCGCAACGACGGTTGTATACTCCATTGCGCCGTATTCCGTCAGAAGGTCAACGATCCTTGCGACCGAGAACCTTTTCTGGCCGATTGCAACATATATACAGTAAACATCTTTGCCTTTCTGGTTGATGATCGTGTCGAGAGCGACGATCGTCTTGCCGGTGCCGCGGTCGCCGATGATGAGCTCCCTCTGGCCCCTTCCGATCGGGATCAGGGCATCGATCTCTTTAATACCTGTCTGAAGAGGCTCTTTAACGGGCTGACGCACGACAACGCCGGGAGCCATCTGTTCGACGGGGCGGAATTCTTTCGCGTCGATCGGGCCCTTGCCATCGATGGGATTGCCGAGTGCGTCGACGACCCTTCCGATCAGGGCTTCGCCAACAGGCACCTGGGCGATCTTTCCGGTCCTTTTGGCCAGGTCACCTTCTTTTATCTTATAATCCTCGCCGAAAATGACCGCGCCGATGTTGTCTTCTTCAAGGTTCTGCACCATTCCGATAATACCGTGGGGCAGCTCGAGGAGTTCACCGGCCATAGCATTTTCAAGCCCGTAGATTCTTGCAATACCATCGCCCACTGTCATGATGACGCCAGTCTCCTGAAGGTCTATCTCCTTTTCGAAGCCTGATATCTTCTGCTCTATAATCCTGCTTATTTCGTCGGCCCTGATCTCCATAGACACTACTCCTTCAGTATATTTTCCTGCAATGTATGCAGCTGTCTTTTAACGCTACCGTCAATGATAGTCCCTTTGATGGATACCTTGACTCCCCCTATAAGGCTTTTGTCTTCCTTTACCGAGAGAATGACCTGTTTCTCAAGCATGGAACCCAATTCTTTTTCTATTTTTGCCTTGGCTTCGTAGCTGACAGGAAAGGCGGTCCAGAGAGTACCTTTGAGCTTTCCTTCCTTTTCATCGACGAGGTCATTATAGACATCCCGGATGAGGTTTAAATATCCCATCCTGTTCTTTTCCAAAAGCATCGTAAACATGCTGGCAAGAGGGGTCGAGATCCCAAGCGCCTTCATGACATCGCTTAGCACTTCCTTGCGTTTTTCCACTTCAACGAGAGGAAGGACGATCGCCCTTTTCAGGCGCTCCTCTTTATCGAAAACACCCAGAATACCTTCGATCTCTGACTGGTATTCCTTGTATTTCCCGTTCTTCTCACCAACATTGAATAATCCTTTTGCATACCTTTTGGCGATGGATTGGCTTATCAATTCATGCTCCTCAGTTTGACAATGAATTCTTCGACCAGTTTATCGTGATCCGACTGGGTGATCTTCTCGGTTATCAGTTTCTCTGCCTGCTGCATGGTGAGGCGGGAGATCTCTTCCTTGATCCTGCGGGCCACTTCCTTAGTTTCCTGTTCGGCTGTAAGGCGGGCCTGTTCCCGTATTCTTTCAGCGAAACCGAAAGCATCTGCAATTATCTTTGTCTTTTCGGCTTCTGCCTGCTGCATTGTCTCTTTCTTGAAGACCTCCATCTCTCCGTCAAGTTTGTCCAGTCTTTCCTGGTACTGCGCCCTTAAGGCCTGGGCGTCCTTGAGCACCTTTGCTGTTTCTTCCAACTGACTTTTCACGGTTTGATGACGTTTTGCAAGGTAAGCTTTCAGCGGTTTGCCTACAAAATAAACAAGCAATCCGACAAGGACAAAGAAATTGAAAAACTTGAAAACTAAACTCCAGGCTGATTCTCCACCGGGTGCCATCAGATACTCCTTCTTAAGATCTTCTGTGCCGCTTCCGCTGAAAGCTTGCCAACATCGCCCATTAATGAATCGTAGACCTTCTTTCCTTCGGCTTCTATCCCGCTTTTGATCTTCGTAAGCTCTTCGGCCAACTCATTTCTCGCTTTTTCGATCACATGAACCGCCTCTTTGTTTGCCCCGGCGATGATGGAATCCCTGGTGCCCATGATAGGTTTTCTTTTTTCGACAAAAGCCAGCTCATAGCCCTTCTCGAGGTCTACCGTATCGGCCTTCGCTTTCTCGAGACCGTCCGTCAGCCCCTGAAGGGTGCTGTTGCGCTTGTCCAACGCGCGAAGGACCGGCTTAAAAAGAAGGAAATTGAGGATAATAAGGAGAAGAAGAAAATGGCCAAACTGGTACAGAATCGTTACATCGAAGTTAATCATAGGGAACTTCCTAATTAGATTGGCGTTTAACTATCCGTAGCTTTTTAACACAATTCCCGCCGATATTTCAATTATTTTGTTGCACAATTTAAGAAAAATTGCACAAAGTCGAGCCCGGGAGCGGTTTGAAGCAGCTCCGTCAAGCCCCACCGGCGATGAATTCCGACAGTCTGTCCAGATCTTCGCGGGAATAGAACTCAATAATTATCTTGCCGCGATTCTTTCTCATACTGATATTTACCTTGGTTTGCAGGGTCTTTACGAGGGCCTCCTCAATGGCTGCCACACCGTATTCCTTGGATGGGGCGGCTTTTTTCCTGACCTCTCTCTCGAGTTCCCTGACCGAAGTCCCTTCGCGAAGGACCTTATCGACAAATCTCTTTTGCTCCCTCTCATTCTTCAATGAAAGAATGACCCGGCCATGACCCTGGGTAAGCTTACCCTCGGCCATCATCTCGCGTATCCATTCGGGCAGTTTGAGGAGCCTCAGGCAGTTTGTCACCGAACTGCGGTCGACACCCATCTTTTTTGCGAGCTCCTCATGGGTATACGCGAACACCTCAACGAACCGTTCGTATACAGCGGCTATTTCAAGGGGATTTAAGTCTTCTCTCTGCAGGTTTTCTATGAGGGCTAGCTCAAGCGCTTCCCTGTCGTCAACATCCCGGATAATGGCCGGGACTTCCCGTAAACCCGCAAGGATAGCGGCCCGGTATCGCCGCTCCCCGGCTATGATCTCATATAGCTTGGCCTTTTGCTTGACCAGAATCGGTTGAAGAATACCTTTTTCAGCTATCGAAGCGGCCAGTTCGTCTATAGTCCTGTCGTCCATCCGGATGCGGGGCTGAGAAGGGTTGGGCACGATCAGGTCTATCGCGATCGAGCGGGACATCCCTTTATCCTCGATATCCCTCAATATTGCGGATAGTCCTCTCCCCAGAGGGTCTTTTTTCATGCCTCGCTCCTTCTTTCCAGGATCTCTGAAGCAAGCCTCAGATAACTGTCCGCACCACTGGAGCTGATATCATAAAGAAGAGCCGGCTTCCCGTGACTTGGTGATTCGCTCAGCTTTACATTCCTGGGGATGATCGTGTTGAAGACCGTATCATTGAAACATTTTGTGACCTCTTCCCAAACCCTGAATGAAAGGTTGTTTCTCCTGTCAAACATTGTAAGGAGGATCCCAAGAACTTCCAGCGCCGGGTTAAGCTTCTTTTGGATTATCGAGATCGTCCTCAAGAGCATGGCGAGCCCCTCAAGAGCAAAATATTCGCATTGAAGAGGTATTATCACCCGATCGGACGCAGCGAGCGAATTGATGGTCAGAAGCCCCAGGGAAGGCGGACAGTCTATAAAGACGTATTGATATGCGTCACCCAGCTCTTTAATGGCCTTTTTTAGGGCAAATTCGCGTTCCGTGGTATCGAGAAGTTCAATTTCGGCGCCGATGAGGTCCGGATGGGAGGGAACAATATCAAGATAGGGGATTGCGGTCTTCCGGATCACTTCGTGTATCGTTTTTTCTCCGATCAGGACATGATAGATGTTATTGCCGGTATTGCTGTAGGATATACCGTATCCCGAGGACGTGTTGCACTGCGAATCCATGTCAATCACCAGGGTCTTACGTTCGGAAACGGCAATTGAGGCAGACAGATTTACTGCAGTGGTCGTTTTTCCGACCCCGCCTTTTTGATTTGCTATGGAGATGATCATTACGATTGCATTACCATACCACATAAATCTATATTAGGAAATTTTTTTGTAAATGAGCAGACGGTATGCCTTTTTTATCCCCGGAAGCGAATAACCAACGGACGTTTCCATGACGTATCCCTCCCGGGATATTCCACACTCCGAGCCCCCTTTTACGATATAAACAAGGCCTCCCGTTGCAAGGTGCCGGTCGGCAGCCTGCAGTATTGCCTCACTCGTACCGTATGCTTTTGCAATAAGGTGGTCTCCCCCGAGGGGATCGATAGCCTCGATCCTTCCCCTAACCGGCAGAAGGTTGGGAATTCCGATCGCTCGCCGCACATGTCTTTGAAACTGGATCTTCTTGAGATTACTGTCAACCGAAAATACTTCCAGCGCACCGTTGAGGATGGCAAAAGGGATGCCGGCTATCCCCGAACCAGATCCCAGGTCTATGACGCGCCCGCCATTTAAAATATGTGTATAGAGAAAAAAAGAATCGGCAAGCATCTCCGCGCACACCCGGTCCATATTCTTAAGACCGATGAGATTGATCGTTCGATTCCACTTTTCAAGCTCCTCTATGAACCGCACGAGGTCCACTAATCCCTGTTCGGACACAGGGATATGGAAGTGGTCTAAAGTCTTTCTTATCAGCCGTTTACGGTCCATGTCCTAAAGAATAGCATAATTTCTTTTCTTCTGTTATACTACCGCCATGCGAAAATTTATCCTGTATTTAATTGTGGTTCTCCTGCTCGTGTCGTGTTCTTCAAAAGCGCCGAAGAAGACCGAAAACCCTGTGGATCTCTATGTCGCCGGCGTTGAGCTCATGAAAAAGAAAAAATACGATGATTCCATAAAGAAATTCAACGCGATTCGTGAGCAGTACCCATTTGACCCGATGGCGCTGGTGGCTGCCGTAAAACTGGGGGATGCGTATTTCCTCAAGAAAGACTATGTCCTTTCAGCCGGCACATACGAGGATTACTTCAAGGCCCATCCGGACGAAGAAAATATTCCCTACGTAATTTTCCGGCTCGGCGAATGCTACGAAAAACTCTCGCCCACGGTTGACAGGGACCAGGCCAATACCATTAAGGGTATAGAGAGGATCACGTACCTCAGGAACAGGTACCCGACAAGTTCATATGCGGCTGAATCCGTGAACAGGCTGGCTGCTTTTATCCAGAAGCTGGCGGACCGGGAGTTGTATGTCGGAGAATTTTATGTCCGGACTGCCCAGTATAACGCGGCCATCATGAGACTCGAGTCCATGCTCAAACAGTATCCCAAATCCAAAAATATAGACAAGGCATTATTTTATCTCTATGACGCCCATAGGCAGCTGGGCAACCAGGAAAAAGCGGATGAATATCTTAAAACATTACGGGCCGATTACCCGAAAAGCATATACGCCAGGGCCACCATCAGAGAACGCAAAACATTAAAGATCACGCAGGTACAACCGGCAAAACCGGCAGCAGGAGATGCTGCAGGCAAGGCTCCGGCAGCCGGGCAGACGCCAGCACCTGCTGCTCCTGGCGTATCAACCCAGGCCCCGGCACAGCAGGTAGTGACCCCATTCGATGACCAGCTTACAACCGTACAGTCCCAAACCTACTCAACGTCACGGGACGGGACCCCTTCGGCTGTACAGCCTCAGGCCCCCGCAACATCGCAGACGCCTCAATACACCGAAAGGCCAAAGAAAGTTATCGATCTCAGACCGCCGGAGCAAGTAGCTGCACCTGCACCGCCCGCAACCCCCTCCGATGCGCCAAAGGCTCCGAAGGCCCCTGCCGCTCAGGCTCCGAAAGCACCCGCTCAGGCTCCGAAGGCAACGGCACCGGGTGCTGCGAAGGCGCCCGCCGCACAGGCAACACTTCAACCTGTCGAACCTGCAAAGACCGGGGAACCGGTGAAAAAGCAAGCCGGCCAAACAGAACCGGCCAAGGCATCAGAGAAGGTCCTCGGGCTCCTCGACCAGAAGAAACCCATTGATATCGTATCAGACACGATGGAGGGTTTTGATAAGGAAAAGTACGTCTTCTTCAAAGGAAACGTCGTAGCGAAACAGGATGACCTTTACATTTATTCTGATACCATGGAAGCTTTCATGAGCGCCGATACGAACGAGATCGACAAAGCCAACGCCAAGGGCAATGTCCGGATCATCAAGCAAAACAAGACGGCCACATGCAAAGAGGCATTCTTCGATAATTTGAAGGGGGAGATCCTCCTCAAAGGCGACGCCGTCGTAACATCAGACAA